>NZ_PNDV01000207.1:0-269 GCF_005930865.1 Pseudoalteromonas sp. S554
ACCGACACTGCGATACGCATGCTGATTTCGTAGCTTGATTTAAAATCGTATATTAGCTCTTCGGACCGTTCGTACTTTGAGTGAAAAACGCGGCAAAAATTAGCACCATGCTGCGGGTAAAGCTCACTAAATAACTGCGCCATTAATTCGGCATGAGCTATGTTACGAGCGAATTTGATTGTTTTACCGGGCAGTTGGCCGTCGTTATCGCTCCGACCTTGCTCAAGTAAGTTCCGAACTATGAGCCTTATGGGGTGTGTCTATTGAAT
>NZ_PNDV01000208.1:0-330 GCF_005930865.1 Pseudoalteromonas sp. S554
AGCACAAACAGGTACCGGCAAAACGTTGGCCTTTTTAACTGCTACGTGGCATCGGTTAGTACAATATAGCAAAGCACCTAGAAAACATCCAAGACCCCGGATCACGGCACATACTCGGGAGCTTGCGATTCAGCTACACAAATCTCCAAAAATTATAGCCCCACACTGTAATCTTAACTTAGGTTTAGTATATGGTCGCGAAGATTACGAAAAACTACGTGCAAAATTAGAAAAATGCGTAGTTATTTTAATTGGCAAGAGAGTTAGGGTAATCGAGTTGTCAAAGCAAGCCAGTTAGTCCCTAAATTAAACTGAGGTTGTCGGTCTTGC
>NZ_PNDV01000209.1:0-269 GCF_005930865.1 Pseudoalteromonas sp. S554
AACAAGAATAAATTAATGTGATGAATATAATTAACCAAGCAAAACAGCGTTCTTTCATGATTCTTGAATACATCTAGCCATGACATTTTTGTAATTCCCTGTCAGATAAAAACTGTTTAAAGCATAACTAATATGTATTTAATAAGTAATTAATACATAAAAAAATACATATAGTTAGGAAAAAAAACGTAACAAAATAAATCATTTTTGGTACCAATTTAATAGCTCTCAGCTGTTTTTGGTGGGTGTTTTCTATGTTTTTATTTTTT
>NZ_PNDV01000210.1:0-244 GCF_005930865.1 Pseudoalteromonas sp. S554
CAGGGTAATATGGATTGGCAGAGACTTTTGCTTGAAGCTCTTTTTTTACAGGGCGTAACTGTTGAACTGAAGCACTAATGTTTGGAAGTTTGATGATATTAGCTTCAGGTGTTTGTGCAAGCTCTCCTAGTTCAGCAAGTGCATCACCATTACGTTGTTCTTCTGTTAAATAATCAGGGAAGCTAGCAATTACACGTCCTGCTAATGAGATATCGCGAGTTTCAACTTCTACACCTGCTGCATT
>NZ_PNDV01000211.1:0-253 GCF_005930865.1 Pseudoalteromonas sp. S554
TGGCAGCGTTATTGGTTTCTTGATCCCATGGATGGCACAGGTGAATTTATTTTAGAAAGTGGTGATTTTGCGGTAAACATTGCGCTTATTCAAAATAACCACCATGTGTTGTGTTTAATTCATTGGCCGTCAAAAGGTATTAAGTATTTTGCGAGAGCTAAAAATGGTGCTTTAAAGCGCGAATAAATCACCGACACACGAAAATACGTAGCTCCACCTGTAAGTTAAACACAAGCGGTAAGTCGCCGTCAGA
>NZ_PNDV01000212.1:0-266 GCF_005930865.1 Pseudoalteromonas sp. S554
AGTGATAGCGGAAGTGCGTGTAGGGATCCAGTGGGCAACGTGGCCGAGTGTACCAAAGTTTAAGAGCGGTTTTACGAGTTCAAAATTTTCTTATGACATCTTAAAAAATTCCTAATTAAGAAATTAAAGCATGACTCACTATTGAGCCAGAAAACCTAAAATCATATTACAGCGCTAGCTTAAAATTGTGTTTCTTCAACCGTCGTTGAGGCTTCAGCGTAATTCAAAAACTGCATAGAGTTAGAACAACGCGCCGGAAGTGCTGA
>NZ_PNDV01000213.1:0-271 GCF_005930865.1 Pseudoalteromonas sp. S554
GGAATGGCTATAAGTTAAAAGACATCGACCTCGATGCCCAAGCCACACTAGTAGCAGCGACCCCGATAGAAAATACTGACTTATTTATTGTGGCTCAAGTGCCAAAAACTGAAGTATTTGCAAGTGTAAGTACGCTTCAGAGGCAAATATTTACATTTAGTTTAATCATTACATTAATTGCTAGCCGAATTAGTTAATTATTAGCGCGTTCGTGATCTTCACCGATATATAAAATAGGCGACTTATTCTCTAGTGTAGTATCTGGCGACTC
>NZ_PNDV01000214.1:0-230 GCF_005930865.1 Pseudoalteromonas sp. S554
GTGAAATAGCAAAGTCAAATTCTGGAAGGAATTCTAATAAGAGTACAATTATTATAAATTTAAAACACAGATTAAATTTACTTATGCAACGCAAAAAAATATCACATAATCAGTCAATGATAACTAGAAAGCTATAATTGTGGTGCTATATATTAGCAGCATGACTGCGACCTTCTATCTGTGAATACTATCGCCGCTTAATGGCGCCATTTTAGACAAAATTTTATTTT
>NZ_PNDV01000215.1:0-247 GCF_005930865.1 Pseudoalteromonas sp. S554
AGTGTACAGCAATCGGGTCACTACAACATGCAACTGCCGTGTTACTCTCAACAGCATTAGCTTCTGTTAACGACTATTGCTGATCTTTTGCACACCATACATTCATTATATCTGCATAGCCTGAACCTTGAAGGCCACCACGCGGAAACGCTAAGTAATTAACGGTAATACGCGCATAAAGTAATACGTTTAGCTCACGGTGTAATTTACGACAATATCCCCAGCTAATATCGGTAAATTCAGTGAT
>NZ_PNDV01000022.1:0-124264 GCF_005930865.1 Pseudoalteromonas sp. S554
AAATCCTGCATCGCCGACCATTTTCTTTTCGAACACTCCTCTGTATTTTTTTAAAATCTATTTTTATATTTCTATAAATAAAACTAAATTAAATTCCTGAAAACAATGGTTAGCCTGTTTTTTACTCGGTTAGGTGCTGTAGTACCCAATCTATCCCAAATAATTGCCCCCCATACTCGACTATCATAAATATTAGGTTATAATGCCGCGTCTATTGTTTAACATAGTGCCCTAAGGGCAAAGCAGCAATGGTATCTCATGGTAGCGACGGATGCTTTTAAGTGTGAAAAATCGCTTAAACTTTATCAAGACTCATGCAGATCACTTTGTTTGTAAGGAAGGCGAACAGTCGCCAAAATTGAATATTGAGGTAAATCATGCAAGTTTCTGTTGAGACGACCCAAGGCCTTGAGCGCCGTATAACTATCACCGTTCCTGCAGAGAACGTTGAGACCGAAGTAAAAAAACGCCTACAACAACTGTCAAAAACACAGCGTATAGATGGTTTCCGTGCTGGTAAGGTACCTGTATCTGTAATTAACAAGCGTTTTGGCGCTGCAGTTCGTCAAGAAGTTGCTGGCGAAGTAATGCAACGTAACTACATTGAAGCAATCGTTGCTGAAAAAATTAACCCTGCTGGCGCGCCTTCATTCGCTCCTAAATCACTTGAAGCAGGTAAAGATTTAGAATTCTCAGCTACATTTGAAGTTTACCCTGAAGTTGAAGTTCAAGGTTTAGACAAAATTGCTGTTGAAAAGCCAGCGGTAACAGTAACTGACGAAGATTTAGCTAACATGCTAGAAACTCTTCGTAAGCAACACGCAGAATGGGCTGAAGTTGATACAGCTGCTGGCGAAAGTGACCGTGTAACAGTTGATTTCGTAGGTACTATCGACGGTGAAGTATTTGAAGGCGGTAAAGCTGATGACTTCCCATTAGAGCTTGGTCAAGGTCGTATGATCCCAGGTTTTGAAGATAACATCGTTGGTAAGAAAGCAGGCGAAGAAGTTGTTGCAGATGTAACATTCCCTGAAGATTACCATGCTGAAAACCTTAAAGGTAAAGCAGCTCAATTCACTATCACAGTGAAAAAAGTAGAAGCGCAAGAGCTTCCTGAATTAAGCGAAGAGTTTGCAACTAAATTCGGTGTTACCGAAGGCGGCGTAGACGCGCTTAAAGAAGAAGTTAAAAAGAACATGACGCGTGAACTTGACCAAGCGGTTAAAGCTAACGTTAAAGACCAAGCAATCAAAGGTCTTTTAGAAAACAACGAAATTGAAGTGCCAAAAGCACTTGTTGATCAAGAAGTTGACGCACTACGTCAGCAAGCAGCTCAACGTTTTGGCGGCGACGCTAAAAACATGCCTGAGCTTCCAGCTGAATTGTTCCATGAGCAAGCTGTAACACGCGTTAAAACTGGTCTTTTATTAGGCGAAGTAATCAAAGCTAACGACATTAAAGTTGATGATGCTAAAGTTGAAGCATTAATTGCAACAGTGGCTTCTGCATACGAAGATCCAACTGAAGTAGTAGAATACTACAAAGCAAATGATCAACTTATGCAACAAATGCGTAATGTTGCAATGGAAGAGCAAGCTGTTGAAGCTATTTTAGCTAAAGCAAATGTTTCAGACGTTGAAAAAGCATTTGATGACATCATGAATCCGCAGCAAGGTGCTTAATAAGTCATTGACTTAAGCTCTCGCTAACGATTAAATGGCTCGTGTTACACTGTTTAAACAGCGTGCCCGGGCCATTTTTAGTTTTTGGCTCTTAATTTGCGAAAAACGATAACTATGCTTCCTTATAATAAGGATAAGTATAAGCGCATAAGGAATTAAATAAGTATGAATACTGGTATTACAGATCCCCTAAATGCATTGGTCCCTATGGTTGTTGAGCAAACACCAAAAGGTGAGCGCTCGTATGATATTTATTCGCGACTTTTAAAAGAGCGTATTATTTTTTTAACAGGCCAAGTTGAAGACAACATGGCAAATCTAATTTTAGCGCAAATGCTATTTTTAGAATCAGAGAACCCTGATAAAGATATTTTCTTATACATAAATTCACCGGGTGGCTCAGTAACTGCTGGTATGGCAATTTACGACACAATGAACTTTATCAAACCTGATGTGAGTACTATTTGTGTAGGACAAGCAGCGAGCATGGGGGCATTTTTGCTTACCGCTGGTGCTAAAGGTAAACGTTTTTGCTTACCTAACTCTCGTGTAATGATCCACCAACCTTTAGGTGGTTTCCAAGGTCAGGCGTCTGACTTTGAAATACATGCCAAAGAAATACTATCTATTAAAGATAAGCTAAATCGCTTGATGGCAGAACACACGGGTCAGCCGTTAGATGTGATTTCAAAAGATACTGATCGTGACAACTTCATGAGCGCTTCAGAAGCTGTAGAGTACGGCTTAGTTGACTCAGTATTTGCAAATCGCGATAAAAAGTAAGCGCTTGGTGAGCAGGGGACCTGTTAATCACTTTTAGTTACTATGCGAAAAACAATAAATTTTGTTATAGTTAAGCGTATTGAAATAGCCACCATAAATTTTGGTGGCCAACGTAATAAGATGAGGTAGCTGAATGTCTGACACTCCTACAGACGGCGACAAAAGTAATAAATTGTTATACTGCTCTTTTTGTGGCAAGAGCCAGCACGAAGTACGCAAATTAATTGCAGGCCCTTCAGTATACGTTTGTGATGAATGTGTAGAGTTGTGTAACGATATTATCAGGGAAGAGATCAAAGATATTGCTCCTAAGCATGACTCGTCTGATAAACTACCTGTTCCAAAAGAAATTCGAAAACACCTAGACGACTATGTTATCGGCCAAGACCATGCGAAAAAAGTATTGTCTGTTGCTGTTTACAACCATTACAAACGTCTTCGTAATCAATCAACCAAGCAAGATATTGAGCTTAGCAAAAGTAATATTTTGCTAATAGGTCCGACTGGTAGTGGTAAAACATTACTAGCAGAGACGCTGGCTCGTTTACTTGACGTACCGTTTACAATGGCTGATGCAACGACACTTACCGAAGCCGGTTACGTGGGCGAGGATGTAGAAAATATCATCCAAAAACTATTGCAAAAATGCGACTACGATGTGGAAAAAGCACAGCGTGGTATTGTATACATTGATGAAATAGACAAAATTTCTCGCAAATCAGATAACCCATCAATCACGCGCGATGTGTCGGGTGAAGGTGTGCAACAAGCATTACTTAAGCTGATTGAGGGTACGATTGCTTCTGTGCCTCCTCAAGGTGGACGCAAACACCCACAGCAAGAATTTTTACAAGTAGATACGTCTAAGATCTTGTTTATTTGTGGTGGTGCGTTTTCAGGGCTTGATAAAGTAATTGAGCAACGTAGCCATAAAAATACTGGCATTGGTTTTGGCGTTAGTGTTAAAGAGTCTGCAGAAACGCGTTCTTTAAGCGAAACGTTTAAAGACGTAGAGCCTGAAGACTTAGTGAAATACGGTTTAATACCTGAATTTATTGGCCGTTTACCTGTAGTTGCTACACTCACAGAGTTAGATGAAGCTGCACTCGTACAGATTCTAAGTGAGCCTAAAAACGCGATTACTAAACAGTTCTCAGTGTTGTTTGGTATGGAAGATGTAGAGCTTGAGTTCCGTGATGATGCTTTATCTGCTATCGCTCACAAAGCAATGGTTCGTAAAACCGGTGCACGTGGCCTTCGCTCTATCGTAGAAGGTATTTTACTAGATACCATGTACGAACTTCCATCTATGGATGATGTCAGCAAAGTAGTTATTGACGAAACGGTAATTAAAGGTGAGTCTGATCCAATCTTGATATATGAAAATAATAATCAAGATAAAGCAGCATCTGAATAGTTTTTAAGCTATTTGCATTGAAAAGGAGCCTAGGGCTCCTTTTTTTATAATTAATTTAAACGAGTCGGGGAAAATTGTTGAACTTTAATGTGGTTATCCCCATATACTTGAGTAATCTTTTAAATAAATGAAGTGCGAAGAGAAATATAATGACGCTTGAGAGAACCGACCAAGTCGAAATCCCAGTGCTAGCACTGCGCGATGTTGTGGTGTACCCACACATGGTGATCCCGCTTTTTGTAGGCCGTGAAAAATCAATAAAATGCCTTGAAGCGGCAATGGATAAAGACAAACAAATTTTCTTGGTTGCACAAAAAGATGCAACTGTAGACGAACCAGAGCAAGATGATATTTATCGCATTGGTACTATTGCAACTGTACTTCAATTATTAAAACTCCCTGACGGGACAGTAAAAGTATTGGTAGAAGGCACACAGCGCGCTGAAATTAAAGACTTTGTTGATAACGACGAGTTTTTTGTTGCCGATGCTCAATTTATTGAATCAGATTTAATTGATGAACAAGAGCAAGATGTATTTATTCGAAGCGCAATTAGCCAATTTGAAGGCTATGTAAAGCTCAATAAAAAAATTCCACCAGAAGTGCTCACTTCGGTATCAGGTATTGATGAACCAGCGCGACTTGCAGACACAATGGCTGCGCATATGCCGTTAAAAGTGCCTGAAAAACAAAAAGTGTTAGAAATTTCAAGCGTGACAGAGCGTTTAGAATACCTAATGGCCCTAATGGAAGGTGAGATCGACTTATTGCAGGTTGAGAAGAAGATCCGTACCCGCGTTAAAAAGCAGATGGAAAAATCTCAGCGCGAGTATTACCTCAACGAGCAAATGAAAGCCATTCAAAAAGAGCTTGGTGAACTTGATGATGTTCCTGATGAGTTTGAAGCGCTCAAAAAGCGTATTGAAGAATCGGGTATGTCATCAGAAGCACAAGAAAAAGCCACGACAGAACTTAATAAACTTAAGATGATGTCGCCAATGTCCGCTGAGGCAACGGTTGTGCGTTCTTACATCGATACATTAATTAACGTGCCATGGAAAAAACGTTCAAAAGTTAAAAAAGATTTAGCTGGTGCACAAAAAATATTAGACAGTGAGCATCATGGCCTTGATAAAGTAAAAGAACGTATTTTAGAGTACCTAGCGGTACAACAGCGTACTAACAAGCTTAAAGGACCAATTTTGTGCCTTGTAGGACCTCCAGGTGTGGGTAAAACATCACTTGGTCAGTCGATTGCCCGTTCTACTGGCCGTAAGTATATTCGTATGGCGTTAGGCGGTGTTCGTGATGAAGCCGAAATCCGAGGCCATCGTCGAACGTATATTGGTTCTATGCCTGGTAAGCTAATTCAAAACATGACAAAAGTAGGGGTCAAAAACCCACTATTTTTATTAGATGAAATCGACAAAATGTCTTCAGATATGCGCGGCGACCCAGCTTCAGCATTGTTAGAAGTACTGGACCCTGAGCAAAACAGCCATTTTGCCGATCATTATCTTGAAGTAGATTTTGATTTATCGGATGTTATGTTTGTCGCTACTTCGAATAGTTTTAACATCCCTGGTCCTCTTTTAGACCGTATGGAAGTTATTCGTTTGTCAGGATACACAGAAGACGAAAAGCTTAATATTGCAAAAGAGCACCTGATCACTAAGCAAGTAAAGCGTAATGGCTTAAAAGACAACGAGATTGAAATAGACGATAGTGCAATTATCGGCATTATTCGCTATTACACACGTGAAGCGGGTGTGCGTAATCTAGAGCGAGAAATTTCTAAGTTGTGCCGCAAAGCTGTTAAAAATATTCTGATTGAAAAAGACACTAAAACGGTGACTATTAATCAAGATAATTTAGAAGAGTACTTAGGCGTTCAACGTTTTGACTATGGTAAAGCAGAAGATGGTGATCGAATTGGTCAAGTTACAGGTCTTGCATGGACTGAGGTTGGTGGTGATTTACTGACAATCGAATGTGCAGCCGTGCCAGGAAAAGGTAAATTGACTTACACCGGTTCACTTGGCGATGTAATGCAAGAGTCGATTCAAGCAGCAATGACCGTTGTGCGTAATCGTGCTGATACTTTTCGGATTAACAGTGATTTTTATGAAAAGCGTGACATTCATGTTCACGTTCCTGAAGGTGCAACACCAAAAGATGGCCCAAGTGCTGGTGCAGCCATGGTGACTGGTCTGGTGTCGAGTTTAACAGGTAACCCAGTTAAAGCTGATGTTGCTATGACTGGCGAAATAACGCTTCGTGGTGAAGTTCTGCCTATTGGTGGCTTAAAAGAGAAGTTACTAGCTGCGCACCGTGGTGGAATAAAAACCGTTATTATTCCAAAAATTAACGAACGTGACTTAAAAGAGATCCCAGATAACGTACTGGCAGGTCTTGATATTCACCCAGTGACATGGATTGATGAGGTGTTAAAACTTGCTTTGGTACATCCTGTTGAGAGTTTTTCAGTCGAAACAGAGAAAAAGCAGTAAAAAACGTAAAAAAAGTGCTTTTTAGGGCTTTTCAAATCTAAACGGTATGATAAGTTAAGCACTGGTTTTCAAGCCTAGGCCTTATGTGGCCTAGGCTCAAGAAAAATATAATCATGTGAGCATTACAAGTTTGCTCTAAAATTTTCAAAAAAGTGATGTTAGTTTAAAAAACCATCGCTCTTGATAATAACAATGAAAGAGGATGATATTGTGAATAAATCTCAATTAATCGATCAAATCGCAGCTGATGCTGACATTTCTAAAGCGGCTGCAGGTCGTGCACTTGATTCATTCATCGAATCTGTATCTGGCGCGCTAAAAGATGGCGACTCAGTTGCACTTGTTGGTTTTGGTACTTTCTCAGTACGTGAACGTGCTGCACGAGCTGGCCGTAACCCACAAACTGGTGAAACTATTCAAATCGCTGCTGCAAACATTCCAGCTTTCAAAGCCGGTAAAGCGCTTAAAGACGCAGTAAACTAATCAATAGTTTAAACAGATTAGTTATGGCGAAAGTAAAGTTACTTAATCAGCCTAACAGTTGAATTGAGTAACTTTACCGCTAGTTACTTCAAGTGAAAAAGCGTATCTGGTAAGATACGCTTTTTTTACATGTGACAAGGTATTGAGCCTTGATCAAAAAGAGATAAACAAATGCTTGAGAAAATCAGAGAAGGTTCGCAAGGACCTGTAGCCAAAATAATTTTAGGCGCGGTGATTTTATCTTTTGCTTTAGCAGGGATCGGTAGTTACCTAGGTCAAACCACGGAACAACCTGTTGCTGAAGTAAACGGAGTTAAAATTAGCCAAACGGAATTTAACCGCGCGTACCAAAACGAACGTAATCGTTTAGAGCAACAATTTGGTGAGTACTTTACACAAATTGCTGCAGATCCAAATTATATGGCACAAATTCGCCAAGGTGTAATTGACCGCTTAGTACAACAAGAATTGCAATCACAGTTAGCGGCAGAATTAGGCCTTCGCGTGAGCGATGATACAGTTCGTAAAACAATTTTAGAATTGCCTTACTTCCAACTTGGCGATAAATTTAATAACGATCGTTATTTACAAGTAATTCGTCAAATGAACTTCCAACCAGATACTTTTCGTGAATACCTTCGCGAAGACATGACACGCAGTCAGTTAGTATCAGCAGTTGCAGGCACAGACTTTGCGCTTGAAAGCGAGCTTAAAAGTGCTATTGCTCTTCAACAACAAACTCGTAGCATTGATTACTTAGTAATTAATAAAGAGTCACTTGCAGATAATGTTGAAGTATCAGAGCAAGAAGTTTCAGATTACTATGACCTAAATGCATCGCAGTTTTTATCACCAGAACTTATCTCGGTGAACTATGTCGAATTGAAAGCTGAAAATATTGTTGTTGGTTCAGTGACTGAAGAAGATGTGAAAGCGTCTTATGAGCAAAATAAGGCGCAATATGTTGAGCCTGAAAAACGCCGTGTGTCACACATATTAATAGATAATAGTGAAGACGATGATGCAGCTAAAGCTAAAGTCGATGCGCTTTATGCTGAGCTTCAACAAGGTGCAGACTTTGCTGAACTCGCAGAGTCTTCATCTGATGATATCGTTAGCGCAGAGATGGGCGGTGACCTTGATTGGATTGAACGTGATGTAATGGATCCTGCATTTGAAGATGCAGCATTTTCACTTGAAGCGAAAGGTGATTTTTCAGAAGTGGTTGCGTCAGAGTTCGGTTATCACATCATTAAACTGACTGATATTCAGCCACAACAAGTTAAACCATTTGATGATGTAAAAGCGGACTTACGTGCTGAATTAGAGCGTGCTGAAAAAATTGATGCATTTTACGATAAGCAAACCGAAATGGGTGCAATTGCGTTTGAAATTTCAGATCGTTTAGATGATGCTGCAGAAGTTGCTGAACTAGAAGTTCAGTCAACCCCTCTTTTAGCATTGAACGCTTTACCTGAGCCGCTAAATACACCGGCTGTTATTACTGCACTCACATCTGTTGACTTACTTGAAGACAAAGTCAATTCTGAAGTTATTGAGTTGGGCGATGAGCACATTGTTATCGTGCGTATTAACGAGCATCAGCCAGCGTCAACCAAACCATTAAGTGATGTAAGTGAGCAGATTAAAACACGCTTGGTAAATGACAAGACCTCTGAGCTTGCCAAAGATAAAGCGCGTAGTTTATTTGCTGAAATTCAAGCAGGTAAAAGTTTGAATGATATTGCAACTGAGCAAGGCTTAACGCTTCGTCAAGAGTCACAACTAAATCGTCAAAGTTTTGCTGTGTCGCCTGCGATTGTTACTCAGGCATTTAAAATGGCTCACCCAGCAGACACTGCAGTGGTAGATGTTGTTGACTTAAATAACGGTGATGCAGCGATTGTTGCACTTAACTCAGTGACAGATGCTACAGTAACGGCTGATATTGATCCACAAGCTAAACAAAGCATTACAATGGCTCAAGCAAACAAAAACTATATGGTTTTCATAGAGTCGCTTAAAGCTAAAGCTGAACTTAATTTACCAGTAGTTGAACAAGCTGCTGAATAAGTTAATTTTGGTTATTAAAAAAGGCGCTTATGAGCGCCTTTTTTATTGTTTTAAATTCGAGTGTGTTTTTACCACTGCGTAATAATACTAATCATTTTAGGGCGCTAGATAGGCCTCGCAATAAATTCAATACGGTTACCGCTAGGCTCTCTTATCATCATGTGCTGCGCAGGGCCTTTACCCAAATTCTCTGGTGCAAATTCTATAGTAATATTATTTTGCATTTTTAAGTGCTTATGCAGCTTGCTTAACTTTTCAATGCTCTCAACACTGAGTGCTAAATGGTGTAGGCCCACATTTTCTGCTCGATTAAACTCTACACGTTTTTCATTATTCTTAATTCGCCACAATGTAATGGTTGTTTTTTTATTAGATAAAAAGTACGCAGGATAAGTTGGATCATTTCCCAGCACTTTAAAACCAAGCACATCAGTAAAAAACGCTTTAGATGAATTTAAATCTGAAACAGTTAAACCTAAATGATCGATTCCGCCAACCCAGTTTTTAACTTTGTTAGAGGGCTCGGCAATAGCAGAGGCTGATAAAATCAGTAGGGGAGTAATACTAAGTAGTGTGTGTTTGAGCATGGAGTGGCCTTGTTAAAAAGTAAAAGTTAATAACAAGACCTTCTAAAATGCACTTACATAACAAAAAATTGCATTAACAGCTTAATAGACGCTGCGTTATTTTTGACTGAGGGTTATTAAATACATTTTCTGTTAAACCATACTCAACCACCTCGCCTTTATCTAGCACTATGACTTGATCACTAATATGGCGTACTAAACTAAGGTGATGGGTGATCATGACATAAGTTAAACCCGTTTCACGTTGTAACTTGAGTAATAAATTTACTATTTGGGCACGTATAGAAGGGTCTAAAGACGATACGGCTTCATCGAGTACCATCACCTTAGGATCTAAAATAAGCGCTCTGGCAAAAGCCACACGTTGTAATTGGCCAACACTGAACATATGTGGATAGTAATGTTGGTGATCGACTAGCAATCCAACTTTAGAGAGTGTTGTATTTATTTTTTCTGAGCGTTCTTCTTCATCAAAGTCCGTATTGTATTGCAAGCAATCATCAAGCATGTCGCCAATAGTTAAACCTGGGTTTAACGACGCCCCTGAGTCTTGGAAAATCATTCTAATGTGACGACATTGGTTATCACGAATACCGTTATCTTCTATTACGTTGCCTTCAAGTAATATTTGCCCAGCGTTTGCGTTATCGGCACCGGCAAGTAACTTAGCTAACGTACTTTTCCCCGAGCCTGTTTCACCAATTACGGCAATGGTTTCACCTTTACCAATACAAAAAGAAATGTTTTTTAGCACTTCAAATTTTTTGCGTTTAAATAAACCCGCTCGCACATCAAATGTTTTAGATAGCGCTTGTACTTTGAGAGTAGGCTGCATTACTTCACCTCCTTTATAAGCGGAAAGTGACAAGCGTAGCTGTGCCCACTGTGTTTAGTGAGAGCAGGTGTAACTACACATTCCTTTTGTGCTTGTGGGCAACGTGGCCCAAGTCGGCAACCAATTGGTAAATGTTGTAAAGTAGGAATAGTACCTTTAAGCGCATAAAACGGTTCTTTATGAGCCAAGCCTTGCTCGTAATCTGGCAAGCTTTTCAAAAGTGCTTGTGTGTATGGGTGGCGAGGTTGCTTAAATATTTTATGAGTTGGACCTGCTTCAACCATTTGCCCGCAATATAAAACATGAATCCCATGAGACCAATCAGCAATCTCTTCAAGCTCGTGTGAAATCATTAAAATAGACATATTCTTGAGTTGATTAAGGCTTTTTAATAACCTAAACACTTGCGCACGGGTAGTACTCTCAAGTGCCGTAGTCGGCTCATCAGCAATTAATAGCTTAGGTGTTCGGGCAATTGCCATTGCAATCATTACCTTTTGGCACACACCTTCTGAGAGCTCATGAGGGTAGCTGTCTAGTACTGCTTCATGGTTTTTGATACCAACTTTATGGATAAGTGCTTTAACGCGGTCTTTTCGTTCGCGATTTCGTTTTAAAAAGAATCCCTTGCGAGCGACTTCAGGTAAGGTTTCAGCAATTTGATTAAAAATTTTCGCTGTAGGGTCAAGGCAACGGCTAGGATCTTGATAGATCATTGCAATATCTTTGCTAACCGTTTGTCTGCGTTGCTCCGGAGTTAGGCGCATTAGGTCAACACCACGCCAGTGAATTCTATCAGCGGTTATATTCCAGCGTTCGTTTAATACACCTACTATTGCTTTTGCGATTAGGCTTTTACCTGAGCCTGACTCACCTACAAGCGCATGCACTTCACCTTCTTTTAAGCTAAAGCTGACCCTATCAACTGCTCTTATAACTGTTTCTGAAGTGCGCAGTTCAATGGTTAAATTTCTAACATCTAATAATTGCATTTAATCGGCCTTGCGTTCTTTTAGCACTTGTCTAAGTCCATCGCCTACTAAATTGGTCGATAATACCGCTAAAAATAATAATACGCCTGGTAAGGCAACCGTCCAAGGTGCTAAATAAATTAGGCCAAGGTTTTCTGCCAATATGGCACCCCATTCAGTGGTTGGGGGTTGTGCGCCTAACTTTAAAAAACCCAACGCAGAAATATCTAGTATGGCCGTAGACAGTGCCATAGTAAAAATAACCACTATGTGTTCATAAATATTAGGAAAAATACCGCGCGATATAATATGCCAATTTGAAGCGCCGTCGAGCTTAAACGCCGTAATGTAATCTTTGCTTAGCTCTTCTACTATTAGGTTTCTAATCGAGTGAATAAACTGCGGTAGTAAGGCTAAAATAATAGCCCATACTGTATTCATCAAGCCCGGGCCTAATACTGCAATAATGATAATAGCCAATAATAAAGACGGTATTGAAAGAGTGATATCAAGTAAGTGGTTTAAAAAGCTTGAACGCATACCTCGACTAATGCCAGCAAATGTGCCGACTAATACACCAATTATGGTGGTCAATAATGCAGCGACGACCGATAAACCAAATGTATAGGTTGCGCCGTTCATTAAACGCGACAACACATCGCGTCCTAAATCATCAGTGCCTAAAATAAAACGCACATCGCCCATTTCTCGCCACGAGGGTGGAATAAGTAGCGCATCACTGTGCTGCTGGTTTACCCCATAAGGCGCTAAAAATGGTGCGCTGGCAGCGAGTAAGGCAAATGCCAAAAACACCCATAAACCAACAAGGGCAGGGTGGTTGTTTTTAAATTTTCGCCAAAATCGCGCCAGTGGCGATTTATTCGACTCTTCAGAAAATACCTTAAACTTTGCCATGGGCTTGGTTCCGTGAGAGTGGGTCGAATAAACTATAAAGAAGTTCGGTTGTTATAGTGGCTAAAATAACAAATAAGGATACAGCCATTAGGCCTCCCTGAATTGCAGGAAAGTCGCGCTGGTAAATACTGTCTATCAACCAGCGGCCAATACCAGGCCACGAAAAAATAACTTCGGTGATCATAGCAAGTGTTATTAGTGTACTGAATTGCAAGCCAATTTTTTTAATTACCGGTAAAAGCGCATTGCGCAGTGCATGATGCATGATTAATTGGCGTCTGTTTAATCCCTTCGCGCGTGCTGTTTTAATAAAATTCTGATCCATTATTTTCAACATTGATTCGCGGGTAAATCTTACAAGCACGGTGGTTGGGTATGTGGCAAGCACAATTGTGGGCAGTGTTAAGTGGTGTAATGCATCTACAAATGCCATTCCTTTATACGGAAAGCCGGCAAGCATGATATCAATGAGCATAAACCCGCTGGCTGCTGGAATTTCATAAAGAAGCCCCATTCTACCCGACATAGGAAACCACCCCAATTTGAGCGAAAAAATCATAATTAGTAATAAAGCTAACCAGAATACAGGCATAGAATAGCCCACAATAGTGGTTGAATTAATAAGCTTATCTGGCCAGCGATTGTAATACGCTGAGCCTATAATACCTGCAGGCACGCCAACAAATATAGACACAATAAGTGCATACACACTAAGCTCTAATGTGGCTGGTAATAAATCAAGGATATGTGAAAAAACATTGTCGCCAGAGGCAAACGATAATCCCCAATCACCCTGAAAAACTCGCCCTAAAAAGGCGAGGTATTGCATAAAATAATTACTGTTATAAAAGTATTTATCTTCTAATTGCGTATTTTGAGAAAAATTATTACTCGGAACGCCACTTAAATTACTTAATGGATCACCAGGGAATAAGTACGCCAACGAAAATGTAAAAATGCTGAGCATGAGCAACATAAAAAGTAATAAACCAAGACGGCGTAAAATATAATCGAGGATCATTACTTTTTCCTCGCATTGGCTAACGAAATAGCCCCAAATGGGCCAAGCTCTATGCCGTCTACATCGGCACTGCTTGCTTGAAACCGTAACCCATGAGCAATGGGCAACAAGGGTAATTCATCCATGATAAGCGACTGCACATCTGCGTAGTATTTTTTTCGCATATTTAAGTCTGTCGTATCGAGTGCTTGCGCCAGTAATAGATCAAATTTAGGGTTGCACCAATTGGCTGGGTTTTTGCCACTAAATGTTGCTGAGCAGCTTAATAACGGGCTAAAGAAGTTATCGGGGTCTGGCGTATCTGCTGCCCAGCCGAGGAGCACGCTATCGTGTCTGTGCTCTCCAATTCGCTGAATAAACGTATTCCACTCGTATTCTACAATACTGACGTTAACACCTACTTTGCGTAAGTCACTTTGCATTAATTCAGCCATTTTACGTGCATTGGGGTTATAAATACGACTCACTGGCATGGCCCAAATATTCATATCAAACCCATCAGAAAAGCCGGCTTCAGCGAGTAGCTTTTTAGCAAGGTCAGGGTCAAATGATGGCATACTTGTTTGAGCGTTAAAAGCCCATGAGGTTGGTGGTAACATCGATTCGGCACGTGTTCCATTACCGTAATATACCGCTTGCATTATTTTATCTGTATCAATTGCATGTGCAAGCGCCTTGCGAACTCGAATGTCGTCAAAAGGTGGGCGTTCTGTGTTAAAAGCCCAGTATCCAACATTGAGGTTGGTTTCTTTTTCAATATTAATATCTTCACGCTGAGCTAAAATACTCAACTGAGCACTACTAGGATGAGCGGCTAAGTCGCACTCTTTAGTAAGGAGTTTTGCGATTCGGGCTGTGCCATTAGGGGTAATGTCGTAAACGAGTTGTTCAAGGGCAACGTCGTGTTTCCAATAATCGGGGTTACGGTAAAAGCGGACTAAATTATCACGGCGATATTCACGATAAATATAAGGACCAGTGCCTACAGGGTATTGATCAAAAAATTCTTCTTGCTCTGCAGCTTTACGTTTCATTGCATACTCGGCCGATAAAACAACCGCAAAGTCAGTGGCCATGTTAGCTAAAAAACTACTTTCAGCATTAAATAATTCAAATCTAACTTGGTGGTCAGACACGCGAACAATTTTACGAATAAGCTGATCAACGCCTACACTTTGAAAATAAGGGTAACTGGCATCACCCACAAAATGATAAGGGTTGTACACATCAAATAAGCGGCTAAAGGTAAAAATTACGTCATCGGCGTTAAAAGTCCGGCTAGGTGTAAAGTACGCGGTGGTATGAAATGGTACGTCTTTGCGAAGCGTAAAGGTGACCGATTTACCATCTTTACTTACTTTCCAATCTGTTGCGAGTTCGCTCTGAAACTCAGCAGTAACCGGATCAATACTTATTAAGCGGTCATAAAGCTGATTGGCAATAATATCAATAGTTGAGCCTGTGGTTGTCACTTGTGGGTTAAACGACACAGGGTTTGCCTCGGCGCAATAGACCAAGCCTTGGTTTTTTTCTTCAATAACGCGTTCTTCACTATCTAAGCAGCCAACTAAAGTGCCTGCTAGTAAAGCAAGTAAAAATTTATGCACACGCATAACCTCTAACTATTGTTGATCCAACAAATTGTATTTTTTTAGATACCCACGTAATTGATGATACGTTAAACCAAGGACTTCTGCAGTTTTCTTTTGATTAAATTGGCTGTGCTCAAGCGCTTTGTTAATCATATTTATTTCAAATTCATTTGAGCGTTCTTTTAAGCTACAAGGAAATTGAATATTGGCTTCAACTTTTTGCTCAGAAACGTTTACAGGCGCTGCAACAGAAACAGGCTCAGCACTAACATGTTGAGTGGTTATTGGTGCTTTAATACGCGCTTTAGGTCTAAATGGACTTTCGAATGGGTCTAAAATAATCTGGTGAACGGGAATATGTTCACTTCCGTGGCGATATAAGCTACGTTCAACCACATTTTTAAGCTCACGAATATTACCAGGCCAGTTATACGATAAAAGCGTTTCTGTAGCGCTTCGAGTAAACCCGCTGAATAGCTCCCACTCTAAATCGCGTGCCATGTTCATCGCAAATTGCTCTGCAAGCAGCATAATATCGTCTTGACGTTCACGCAGTGGGGGAAGCGTTATTACATCAAATGCTAATCTATCAAGTAAATCACTTCTAAACTCACCTTGTTCAGCAAGGTGTGGTAAGTCTTCATTGGTGGCGCATACTAGGCGAGTATCTACTTTTACAGTTTGCTTGCCGCCAACACGTTCAAACTCACCATACTCTATAACGCGTAGGAGTTTTTCTTGCACCATGGCGGATGTATTTGCTAATTCATCCAAAAATAGTGTACCGCTGTTAGCTCGTTCAAAACGGCCTTCGTGACGTTTACTGGCCCCCGTAAATGCGCCGCTTTCATGACCAAACAATTCACTTTCGAGCAGGTTCTCGTTCAATGCAGCACAATTTAGTTTTACGTAGTTTTGATCCCAACGTTTAGATAAAAAATGCAGGCGGGCAGCTATAAGCTCTTTACCTGTGCCTCGTTCGCCAATAATAAGCACCGGCTTATCTAGATTAGCTAGTTGCGATACTTGATCCAAAACAGATAAAAAGCTGTCTGATTGGCCCAGTAAATTGTCTTGTTGGCGATATTGGCTCATATTCCCTAAGTCTTAGTCATTTTTACTAACTGTTAGTGTATTTCATAATTATGAATAACTAAAGTAATTTGTATATTTAGTTTAACTTAATGAAAATACAGTGTATTTTAGTTTTTAAAAAGTTGGCAAGCATATTGATACTAGTTAAAGCAGACTAACTAAGTTTTAATTACAGAGGTAAATGTTATGGGAATTTTTTCACGTTTTGCAGATATTGTTAATTCTAATATCAATGCCATTTTAGATAAAGCAGAAGACCCAGAGAAAATGGTGCGTCTGATTATCCAAGAAATGGAAGATACACTAGTAGAGGTTCGCTCTACGTCAGCTAAAACTCTGGCAGAGAAAAAAGAAATTGTTCGCCGCCTAGATACACTTAAAGTTCAAGTAAGTGACTGGCAAGAAAAAGCTGAGTTAGCACTTAGTAAAGACCGCGAAGATTTAGCTCGTTCAGCATTGCTCGAAAAGCAAAAGTCGGCAGATGCAGTGACGGCTGTTGAAGGTGAACTTGAGCATGTAGAGTCTCATATTGAGAAGCTTCAGCAAGAAGTGACCACGTTACAAGAAAAGTTAGCTGATGCTAAATCACGTCAAAAGGCAATAATTCTTCGTCAGCGTTCAGCTGAGTCGCGCCTAGAAGTGAAAAAAGCACTTGATAGCTCGAAGGTAGAAGATGCACTTAATCGCTTTGAACGTTACGAAACTAAAATTGATGGACTAGAATCTCAAATAGAGTCTTACGATTTAGGTAAGCAAACGTTAGCAGACGAAATTGCTGATTTACAAAAAAATGAAAAAATTGATGATGAGCTAGCTGAACTTAAAAAGAAGCTTGCTGATAAGTAATTTACGCAGGGGCATGTAATGTGCCCCACTGCTTAACAAATTTGAACGGATTGTCAGGAGAGGGTTATGTTTGATCCAGAGATACTAGTTGCACCATTTATCTTGTTTATGATTTTTGTTGCGCCACTGTGGTTAATTTTACACTACCGTAGCAAAAAACAAGTAAGCCAAGGGTTAAGTGAACACGAACATCGCCAGTTATTAGAACTAGCACACAAAGCTGAACGTATGGCTGATAGAGTCGAAACACTTGAAGCATTGCTAGACCAAGAGTCACCACAATGGAGACGCAAAGTATGAATGCCAAACGCGAATTATTAAGAGACCCACAACGCGGTAAAATAGCCGGAGTATGTGCGGGATTAAGTGACTACTTTAATATGGAGTTATGGTTAGTTCGCATTATATTTGTTAGTGCGGTACTGCTAGCAGGTGGCCCATTGTTTGTGGTAGCGTATATTGCAGCGTGGTTTATATTAGACAAAAAAGAGCCAACGACTGCACATGCGAGCAGCTCAACAAAAGCTGACGATCCGTTAGAGGTAAAATTTAAAGTATGGCAAAAGGGTGAGCCACCGCGCCGCGCTTTACAAGATTTAAAAGAGCGTTTAGCGCGAGTAGATACACGCCTTCAGGATATGGAACGCCATGTTACCTCAAGCGAGTTTACGGTAAGCCGTGAAATCAACAAACTTTAAAGGATTTAATAGCACTTTGTTCGGTGATTAAGCATCAATGAAGTGCTAGCCCATTATGAGTCGTACTTCATTTGCTAAAAAGACCTTTAAAAGTATTAAAGGCAATGCCCAAAAAGCCCTTCACCGTAGTTTAGATCAGCATGTAAAATTGGCTGTAACTGGGTTAAGCGGTAGCGGTAAAACCGCCTTTATTACAGCTCTAGTCAAGCAGTTAACTACACAGGCTAACGATAAAAACCTTCCTTTTTTTGATGTAATGCGAGAGCAGCGCCACATAGCCACTAAAGTTGTACCGCAAGAGGCGTTAAAGGTCCCAACTTTTGACTATCCGCGAGCACTCAATGCTTTACTCCCAAGTGATGGGATGCCTACATGGCCTGCATCAACCGAGCGTATTAACACCTTGCGTTTGGCTATTAAATACCAAAGTGCCTCAGGGTTACGTGGGCATTTTTCGCCACAATCTACGTTGTATTTAGATATTATTGACTACCCTGGTGAATGGCTACTTGATTTACCTATGCTTGAGCAAAGCTATAGCCAGTGGTGCGAGCAACAATATCCGCTGTTATTACAGCACCCGCGTGTGAACACCTCTAGTGAATTTTTAAATGCGCTTGATCAGCTTGATTTAAACGCGCCTGTGGATGAGAGCGTACTTGCGAAAATTGCTGAACTTTATCAACATATGCTTGTGGGTCTCAAGAAAGACACCAAACTAGCTATGTTACAACCTGGGCGAATGCTTATGCCTGGTGATTTAAAAGGCGCGCCGCTATTATTGTTTTTCCCTGTTAATTTTAAGCAGGTTAATAGCGATGATATTATTGCTGGGTCAAATTTAGAGCATCTCATTAAGCGCTTTAATGCCTATGTAAAAGAAGTGGTTAAGCCTTTTTATAACGAGCACTTTAAACATTTTGACCGCCAAATTGTGTTAGTTGATGTATTAAGTGCTTTAAACGAAGGCCACGAAACACTACAAGAGCAAAGTAGCGTAATCAACCAATTACTCGCTCACTTTAATTACGGCGAATCGGGCTTTTTTAAGCGTTTATTTAAACCCAACATAGATAAAATACTCTTCGCGGCTAATAAGTCAGATCACATAAGTGCCAAGCACCACAAAGACTTAGCACTTCTACTTGATTCGCTAGTGCATGAGCAAACTAACTATTTAAAATTTGATGGCGTACAAATAGAAACCATGGCTATGTCGTCAATTACTGCAACGCAGCCGCGCCAAGTTACCGATAAAGGCCAAACACTAGAGTGTATTTACGGCAAGCCACTTAACGAGCAAGATTGGCTAACCTACTTACCCCCACAACCACCTAACCGCATGCTTAATAAAAATGAGTGGCCAGCGCAGGGTTTTGAGTTTTTGTCGTTTGCGCCTATGCCAACCCCCGACAAGCAACTTAAACATATTCGCCTTGATCATGTGATGCAGTATCTATTAGGAGACAAATTATCATGAGCGACACACAGCAAACTTTTCAAGCAGGTAGGCGAATTGATACCCAAGCAGATGAGCAGGTTGAGCCTACGCTTGCTCCTGCAAAAATAATTACTCAGGGTCAAAGTGAATACATTGAAGAGCCTGATGAAGAGTTTATTGAAGATGAAATAGACCTAGAGCCGGTATATAAAAAGTCAAAATGGCAAACGCTTAAAGGTGTGTTTGCCATAAGCTTTTTAGTACTGGTGTTACTTGAATTTGCTTATTCATTAGTATTTGCATTTCAACAGTCGATTGTTTTAGGCGGTGTGTATTTAACCGCAGTGGTAAGTGGTGTGCTTCTTATTGGGCGCATGTTATGGCGCGAATATAGAATGTTGCGCAGCCTTAAGCGCAATCAGTTACACCGCCAAGAAGCCGACAGGCTCTTAAATAGCGAGCAAGTAGGCGGCGCATTACCGTGGCTTAAAAAACTAAACAAGCACCAAAAGCTTAATAATTTTGACAGCTTTAAAAAGCAAGTTGCACTGCATCACAGTGATAAAGAAATAATGACCCTTTACGCAAATAGCTTGCTTATAACGCAAGACACGCAAGCTAAAAAGCTTATAAACCGTTTTGCAACAGAGTCAGCTTTATTAGTTGCACTGAGCCCCCTTGCGCTGGTGGATATGATGGCTGTGCTTTGGCGTGGTACTAAGTTAATTGAGCAAATAGGTAAAATTTATGGCATTGGTTTTGGTTACGCAAGCCGCATTAAGCTTTACCGTATGCTTATAAAACAAGTTATGTTTGTAGGCAGTGCAGAGCTTATCTCTGATTTAGCAGCCACTGCTCTCAGCGCAGAATTGCTTGGTAAGCTATCTGGGCGAGCCGCACAAGGTGTGAGTGCAGGGATTTTTACAGCGCGAATTGGCTATAAAGCAATGGAGTTAAGTCGCCCACTGCCAAAACTAGAACACAAGCGCAGCCTGTTGAAAGGGACCGTTCAGAGCATTGCAGGTAAAATTTTAAAACGAGGAAAAACAGAGCCCACACAATAACATGGAAATATTTGTGTACAGGTAAATGGGTAAACTTTGCACAAATAGCCATCTGAGCATCCGGCATGCTTGTGATTTAAACTGTGGTACGTTTTTATCTATGTCACTAACAACACATAATAAAAATGAGCACAAAGATAATGACCAAGCATCATCTTCATACACAATGTATCCATGGCCCGCAAAAAGCAAACGACCCGCATGGCGCACTTACGTCGCCTTTGTATCAAACCTCAACCTTTCATTTTGAAAATGCAGCACAAGGTGCCGCACGTTTTGCAGGTGATGAACCTGGTTATATTTACACCCGTTTAGGTAACCCAACGACCACCGAACTTGAACAAAAGATAGCACAGCTAGAGGGCTGCGAAGCCGCTGCGGCAACGGCTACAGGCATGGGCGCTGTGTCGGCATCGGTATTGAGCTTTTTATCACAGGGCGACCATCTTGTAGCATCAAGTGCATTATATGGTTGTACGTTCGCGTTTTTTGCACACATGTTACCGCGTTGGGGAATTGAAGTTACTTTTGTTGATATGACCTGCGAGGACGAGCTACGGGCTGCCATTAAACCTAATTCCAAAATGATATTTGTAGAAACACCAATAAACCCAACAATGGCTGTGATTGATTTAGCACTTATTGGCGCTATTGCTAAACAGCACAGCTTAATTAGCGTGGTAGACAACACCTTTTTAACGCCATTGCTGCAATCACCAAAACAATATGGCATTGATATCATTATGCACAGTGCAACCAAATACATAAATGGCCATGGCGATGTGGTGGCAGGACTTGTGTGTGGATCGCTTGAGCATATTACCTTGATAAAAATGACCGTACTAAAAGACATTGGTGCAACCATAAGCCCACACGATGCATGGCTTATAAATCGCGGATTAAAAACCTTAGCCATACGCATGGAGCGTCACTGTCAGAGTGCACAAACAGTGGCTGAATACCTAGAGGCGCATCATAAAGTTAATATTGTTTATTACCCCGGGCTTAAATCACACCCAGGAAATAAATTTATTGGTAATCAAATGAAAGCTGCAGGTGGCGTGATTGCGTTTGAAATAAAAGGCACTTTACAACAAGGTGCGCAATTTATTGATAGCATGAAGCTTTGTACACTTGCTGTAAGCCTAGGCGATGCCGAAACACTGATTCAGCATCCTGCGTCTATGACCCATTCTCCTTATTCACCAGAAGAGAGAGCTGCCGCTGGTATCAGTGACGGGTTGATCAGGCTCTCTGTTGGGCTTGAAGATGTTAACGACATTATTAGTGATTTAGACCAGGCGTTTACTCAAATCTTTTAGCTGTATTTATTTGTTTACACTTAATGCTGCACTTAAAGCCTTTAAATGTGAGGTTGTAACTTTAATGTGTCACATGTGTAATTTTAACTTTACGAATGAGGTAATCGCGCCAAGTACAGATGTTAGCTTGTCTATTAAACTTTTCTTCACTTTTACATAGTATGGGGTCACTCGATATTCAATAGGTTTGAGTATCACACTGACACCGATTTAGGGCTCACAACCCAGAAGGTACTTATGGCTAAAGCAAGTAAATACACATCCAAAACACCAGACGAAAATGGTGTTATACATTGGAGTGATGAAGAAAATAAAATTTGGTCTGAGCTTGTAGCACGCCAACTTGCGTGCATAGAGGGCAAGGCCTGCGATGAGTATATGGAAGGACTTAAAAAAATAAATCTTCCACACGACCGTATACCGCAACTAAGCGAGCTTAACGAGGTACTTCTTGCCACCACCGGTTGGCAAGTAGCGCCTGTGCCTGCACTTATCGATTTTGATGAGTTTTTTAGGTTGTTAGCAAATAAGCAGTTTCCGGTTGCCACGTTTATTCGAAGCCGTGAAGAGTTTGACTATCTTCAAGAGCCAGATATTTTTCATGAAATATTTGGCCACTGCGCTATGCTAACAAACCCTGATTTTGCCGAGTTCACACACAAATACGGGCAATTAGGGTATGCAGCGCAGAAAAAAGATCGTGTTTACCTAGCACGCATGTACTGGTTTACCGTTGAGTTTGGTTTAATGCAAACCGAAAACGGCCTGCGTATTTACGGTGGCGGAATTTTATCAAGCCCGGGTGAAACGCAGTATGTGTATTCAGATACACCAGAAATAACGCCTATGAGCGTAATTGATGTACTGCGAACGCCTTATCGCATTGATATTATGCAACCGCAGTACTACACCATTAATTCGATTCATGATCTGTTTGATATATCGCAAATGGATATTATGACTTTGGTTGAGCAAGCTAAAGAGCTTGGCTTGCATGACCCAAAATTTCCACCAAAAGAAAAATTAGCCAGTTAACTTTAATTTAAAAGAAACGCTAAAGTAAGGATTTAAAATGTCTTCATTAAGTGAACAAAAATGCGAAGCTTGCCACGTAGATGCACCAAAAGTGTCTGACGAAGAGCTTGCACAGCTTATTACAAAAATACCAGACTGGGTACCAGAAGTACGCGACAGCATTATGCAGCTAGAGCGTGTTTATAAATTTAAAAACTTTAAACAAGCTATCGCGTTTACTAACAAAGTAGGCGACATGGCAGAAGACGAAGGCCATCACCCTGGTTTATTAACCGAGTGGGGCAAAGTAACTGTAACGTGGTGGAGCCATTCAATTAAAGGCTTGCACAAAAACGACTTTATTTGCGCAGCTAAAACAGACGACGTATTTAACGCGCTGTAATTAAAAAATTAATTGAGCAAACCTAAAAGCACTTATTTTTATAAGCGCTTTTTTATTGGTGTTGGTAAACTATCACCCTTTATTAAAATTGTTACGACAAAAGCATATGGATAACAAAACGAATATTTACCATGTAATTATCTTCTTAGGTTGATTGTTTTGTGTCCGAGAATAATATAGGCTGTAAATGAAAGGATAGTTACATGCCAAAAAAACTGCAGCTGATTAACCCTGATGGACAGGCTAACTTTGGTTTATTCCCACAGGGGATTGAGCATATTAATTACTTAGATTTTGATTTAAGAAACGCAATGGATAAGCCATGCGGTAAACTTGCAAAAAAATTTAAGTTTAACCAGTTTCAGTTTATAAGCATTACTTGCGATGAATTAGTTATTGGGCTTGCAATCGTTGATTTAAAAATTGCCAGCAACTGTTTTGTTTATGTTTACAATTTAAAAACAGAGCAGTTAGACGAGCACAGCTTTGTAAATTTATTTTCTAAAAACACATTAATTGAGCCGCTGCCAAATTCTGGCAATAGTTATTTTAAAAAGGGTGATAACAGCGTTTACGTTAATACCACAGATAGACCCGGTGAACGAAAGGTAACAGTTAAAATAAGTACCACGCTGATCCTTGATGCAATAATTAACGAGTCAGATAATTACCTTCCTTTGAGTGTATGTGCTCGAGCTGGTTATGTTGGTTTTCATTTCACCCAAAAATCAGCCGCGCTAAATTGCTCTGGCACGCTTCTATTAAAAAATACCCGCTACGATTTTAGCCATATGAACGCATTGGCCTGTGTAGATTGGAGTGCAGGCTATATGCGTCGTGAAACATTTTGGAATTGGGCAAGCCTTGCCTGCAAATTACCTGATGGACGCTACTTGGGATTAAACCTTTCAGCAGGTGTAATTGAAACAGGATTTACTGAAAATGCTATTTGGCTTGACGGAAAGCTATACAAAATTGATATGGTTGATTTTAAGTTTAATCGTTATGGTAACGAAATTGATTGTGACAAGTGGGAACTCCACTCAAACGACGGCCTGATTAATCTTACTTTTGAACCTGTAAGCCAACGTTTTGATAAAACTAATTTACTCATTGTGGCCACGAATTTCACACAAAAAATCGGTCGTTATTTCGGTCAAATAACGCTTCCTAATGAAGTGATAACACTCAACGGGCAGTGGGGCTTAGCAGAAGATCACTATTCAAAATGGTAGATGTAGCTTTTGGGAATTAACGTATATAAACGAACGCTTTAAAAGAATGTAAGGCTCTAAATCTAAAAAGGTTCAGAGCCTTATTTTTTCATCAATAATTTATACTAATGCCATTGTTTTCTATTTAATCATCAATCGAGCGAAGTAGGGCGTTGATGCCTACTTTTTCGCGTGTTTGTTGATCTACTTTTTTCACAATGATTGCAGCGTAAAGGCTGTGTGTGCCATCTTTTGATGGTAGTGCACCTGGTACAACTACTGCGCCTGCAGGTACGCGGCCGTAGTGAATTTCGCCGGTTTCACGGTCGTAAATACGAGTGCTTTGGCTGATATAAACCCCCATTGAAATAACAGCGCCTTCTTCTACTACCACACCTTCAACAATTTCAGAACGTGCGCCAATAAAACAATTGTCTTCAATGATGGTTGGGTTAGCTTGTAGTGGCTCTAAAACGCCGCCTATGCCAACGCCGCCAGATAAGTGTACGTTCTTACCAATTTGTGCACATGAGCCAACAGTGGCCCATGTATCAACCATGGTGCCCTCGTCAACGTATGCGCCAATGTTTACGTACGAGGGCATAAGTACGACGTTTTTACCTACAAAGCTGCCTTTACGTGCTACTGCGTTAGGCACTACGCGCATGCCGCCTTGTTGAAATTGCTCTGGCGTGTAGTCGCTAAATTTAAGCGGTACTTTGTCGTAAAACTGATTAACGCCGTCGTTCATTGGTTGGTTGTCGCGAATACGAAAAGATAGTAAAACTGCTTTTTTAAGCCATTGGTGTACAACCCATTCGCCTGATATTTTTTCAGCAACACGCGCGGCACCGCTATCAAGTAGTTCTAGCGCGTCAATAATAGCTTGTTTTACATCGCTAGATACAGTGCTTGGGCTAATGTTGTCGCGGTTATCCCATGCGTTTTCGATCATTGTTTTTAAATCTGACATGTGTGTCCTCTTATTCTGTTTCGGCGTTGAATTTTTTACGTAATGCCTGATGAATTTTTGCTTGTTCTTCATCAGTCAGGGCTTGGTATTCGTTATTTGATACGACAAAGAAATCCTCTGCACGTTCACCTACCGTTGTTATGCGGGCTGCATGAATATGGAGTAAATGTGCTTGGAAAACTTCGGCTATTTTGGTTAGTAGACCGGGTATATCAACCGCTTGTATTTCAATTAAGCTGCGATCTTTTCTGGCATGTGGGCGCAGCACAATTTTGGGTTTGATATTAAAGTCTTTAAAACGTTGTGAGCGACTCTTTTTAAAGCGAATTTTTTTACGCGGGTCATTAAGTGCTTGCTCAAGGCCGCGTTTAATCGATTGCGCGCGGCTACTTGCGATAGGGTCGCCGCTGACTTCAAGAATAACAAAGCTAAACAGTACATAACCGTCTTTGGTGGTCAGTACTTGTGCGTGTTGGATCTGTGCCTTTTTAGTACCAATTATGTTTACTAAACGGGCGAATAGGGCACCCGAGTAAGGACTGTAAACAAACACTTGCGTGCCGCCGTGCATAGGCGCATTCGACACAATTACACTCGGTTGACTTAAATCGGTGCTATTTACTAAATGCTCGGTTTGCCACGATATTTGCTGCTCGCTAAATGCAGTAAAGTAGTTTGCTTTAAAGCGGCTCCAAATTAAGTCAATTTTTTCTTCAAGGTACCCTAAATTAAGCAGGCGTTGTTTTGCTTGGTGCTTTTTATCACGAATTTGGTCGCGTTGGTCCATTGGGTTTTCAAGGCCCAAACGCAATGCACGTTGTGTGTGCAAATAAAGTTCGCGCAATAAGGTGTTTTTCCAATCGTTCCATAGGTTGTCGTTAGTGGCACGAATATCTGCCACAGTTAAACAATAAAGGTAATCGAGTTGGCGCTCTGTTTTTACACGTGTTGCAAAGTCTTTGATTACTGTAGGGTCGTTTATGTCTTTTCTTTGTGCAGTTACCGACATAAGTAAGTGATTACCAACAAGCCATGCGATAAGCTTGCCATCGGATGATGAGAACCCATGTAACTTAGCAAATGCAATAGCATCGACCGACCCTAGCTCTGAGTGATCGCCACCACGGCCTTTCGCAATATCATGAAAAATACCGGCTAAATATAAAAGCTCGGGTTTATCCATTCGGGTGACTATTTCACTACAAATTGGAAATTCACTCACGCCCGTTTTATCAAAGTATTGGTAAATATTATTGATTAACTTGTGGGTGTGCTCGTCTACCGTGTAGGCATGAAATAAATCAAACTGCATTTGCCCAAAAATATTACGCCATTGCGGTAAGTATGCTGCCAGCATGCCGTGCTTATGCATTAATGTGAATGCGCGGCCCATACCGTTAGGGTGTTTTACCAAGCGTAAGAAAGCTTCACGGCAGGCCGCGTAATCTTGCAGGTCACCCAACAAACGACGGCGTACTTGGCGAATAGTGCGTATAGTGCTTGGGTAAATATGGGTAATTTCTGGATTTTCAGCAATGTGCTCAAACAGAACAAAAAGTTGATCGCGCCTAAAAAATACAGATGGGTCTTTAACACGAATTTGATGGCCAACACGCTCAAAATTTCTGTCGAGTACCTCAACAACGGCTTCGCTGCTTAGTGGCGAAATGCTTTGCTCAAAATACGAAAGCAGCATCTGATTGAGTTCGCGTACACGGCTCATTATACGAAATAAGCGCTTCATCATACGTTCAACCGACGCTTTACCATCGCTACCAAAGCCAAGTATTTCTGCAGCGAGGGGTTGGTGATCAAATAGTAAACGGTTTTCTGATCGTCCTGCGGCTAAGTGCAGGGCAAAGCGAATGTTCCATAGGTTTTCTAAACACTCTGAAAGCTCTTGAAACTCTTCATGGGTTAAGTAGCCATGGTTTATGAGCTCTTGGAGGGTTTCGGCTCTAAAATGCTTTTTGGCTACCCAAATAATAGTTTGTAAATCGCGAAGACCGCCTGGGTTTTCTTTTATGTTTGGCTCTAAGTTGTACGCTGTTCCGTGACATTTACGGTGACGCAAATTTTGCTCTTGTACTTTGGCTTCAAAAAAGTCGTTAGAGCCCCATACTGGCGTTTCGAGTATAAAGTTTTTAAGCTTTTCAAACTCAATATGGTTACCAAAAATTAGTCGGCTTTCGAGTAAGCTGGTGGCAAAAGTGACGTCTTCGCGTTTTTGCTCTATTGCTTGATCAATTGTACGAACGCTGTGGCCAATCTCTAAGTTAAGATCCCACAGCATAGTGACAAATTGACCTATTTTTTCACATACCGCTTCATTTGGTTGCTCTGTTACAAGCAGTAAGAAGTCGATATCTGAATAAGGGTGAAGCTCACCCCGTCCGTAACCGCCTACGGCAATCAGCGCTAAATCAGGCTCATGAGATAGATCATAAACATGAAATAATTTGATCAACAGGCGGTCGATAAACTCAGCCCGGGCATTAATTAAATTACCAACTGGTTGTTTTGAAAATTCGTTATGCAACCATTTGTAAAAATAGCTGGAACAATCGCGATAGTCACTTAGTTGCTCAGCATCGCTAAGCAACTTTTTTACTTTGTTGGGTAATGCCACGTGGGCTGGCTCCTCATTGAACCTTCCACATTGATAAACGTACTATCAACTGCGTAGGTTTATTAGTGTTCGATAATCCTGTCGATAGTATCATCTGATCGTAGCGTTAAAATTTCAACACCATTTTCAGTCACTAATAACGTGTGTTCCCACTGTGCAGACAAACTGCGGTCGCGTGTTACAACCGTCCACTCATCTTTAAGCAGTTTACATTGGCGCTTGCCCGCATTAACCATTGGCTCAATAGTTAAACACATACCCGCTTTTAATGTTTCACCGGTACCGGCTTTACCGTAATGCATAACCTGTGGTTCTTCGTGAAATTCGCTACCAATACCATGGCCGCAATATTCACGTACTATTGAGTAGTTGAAGCTCTCGGCGTATTTTTGAATTGCTTCGCCAATATCACCTAAACGTACACCCGGCTTTACCATTTTAATGGCAAGATATAAGCTTTCTTGTGTTACTTCAGCCAAACGCTTGCCTTGAATGTTTGGTTTACCTACGTGAAACATTTTAGATGTATCGCCGTGGTAGCCATCTTTGATAACAGTGATGTCGATATTTACGCTGTCACCTTCTTTTAACGGTTTGTCGTTAGGAATACCATGACAAATTACATGGTTAACAGAGGTGCAAATTGATTTTGGAAAACCATGATAGTTTAAAGGAGCAGGGACTGCTTTTTGCTCGTTAACAATATAATCATGACAAATAGTATTTAGCTCATCAGTGGTGATCCCCGGCACGACATGTGGGCCGATCATTTCAAGTACGTCTGCTGCTAAACGCCCAGCTACACGCATTTTCTCTATTTCTTCAGGGGTCTTGATAATAGCGCTCATTGAGGCTCCAAAGTTGCGTTTCTAACATTTTATCGCTGCATAATTTTTGCACGCGATGTTGAGTATTTAATTTTAATATGGTATAAAGCGCGCCGTCTTTTTACAAATAAATTCTTAAATGATTTTTTGTATTTAAGGCAAACACAATTTGATTTTAACACACACACGTATCGTCACATACACTTGGGTGCATTAGAAGTTTAAATACTTCGGTGTTGGTGCTATGGGATATGTGGAGGCCTAACCCTAAACAACTATAGAGGATCTATAAAATGGCAAACGTTTCAATGCGCGACATGCTTCAAGCTGGTGTTCACTTTGGTCACCAAGCACGTTACTGGAACCCTAAGATGAAGCCTTTCATCTTCGGCACTCGTAACCGTGTACATATCATCAACCTTGAGCAAACTGTACCAATGTTCAACAACGCACTTAAGTTTTTAAGTGGCGCTGCTGCAAACAAAGGTAAAGTTCTTTTCGTTGGTACTAAGCGCGCAGCAAGCGACGCAGTTAAAGAAGCTGCTATCGCAAGCGATCAGTTTTACGTTAACCACCGCTGGTTAGGTGGCATGTTGACTAACTGGAAAACAGTACGTCAATCAATCAAGCGTCTTAAAGACCTTGAAATCCAAAGCCAAGACGGTACTTTCGAGAAATTAACTAAGAAAGAAACGTTAATGCTTAACCGCGAAATGGAAAAGCTTGAAAAGAGCCTTGGTGGTATCAAAAACATGGGCGGTCTTCCAGACGCGATCTTTGTTATCGATGCTGACCACGAGCACATTGCTATCCGTGAAGCTAACAACCTAGGTATTCCAGTTGTTGCAATCGTAGATACTAACTCTAATCCAGACGGCGTTGATTTCATCGTTCCTGGTAACGATGATGCTATCCGTGCTGTAACCCTTTACACTAGCGCTGTTGCAGCTGCTATCACTGAAGGTCGCGAGAATAACATCGTTGCTCAAGCTGAGAATGACGATTTCGTTGAAGCTGAGTAATTAGCTGTCATCAAGTCTTCATCTTAATAGGATGAAGACTTGCTATTCTTGTAGAGCGGGTAACCCGCTTATCTAAACCAGATTTCAGATTTGAGGATTTACTAATGGCTGTAACTACTGCCCTAGTTAAAGAATTACGCGAGCGTACAGGCGCTGGCATGATGGATTGTAAAAAAGCGTTAACTGAGACTGATGGTGACATCGAGTTAGCGATTGAAAACATGCGTAAGAGCGGTGCTGCAAAGGCTGCTAAAAAAGCAGGTAACATTGCTGCTGAAGGTACTATCATCATCAAGCAAAATGCAGGTGTTGCGGTACTTGTTGAAGTTAACTGTCAAACAGACTTCGTTGCAAAAGATGTAAGCTTCTTAGCATTTGCTAACAAAGTTGCTGACGCTGCAATCGCTGAAACAATTTCTATCGAAGACTTACAAGCTAAGTTTGAAGAAGACCGTGTTGAGCTAGTAACTAAAATTGGTGAAAACATCAACGTACGTCGTCTACAGTACATCGCTGGTGAAAACCTAGTTGAGTACCGTCACGGTGAGCGTATTGGTGTTGTTGTTGCTGGTGTTGCTGATGAAGAAACACTTAAGCACGTTGCAATGCACGTTGCTGCTTCAAGCCCTGAGTACTTAACACCTGCTGATGTTCCTGCAGATGTTGTAGAAAAAGAGAAGCAAGTTCAAATCGATATCGCGATGAACGAAGGCAAGCCTGCTGAAATCGCTGAAAAAATGGTTGTTGGTCGCATGAAGAAGTTTACTGGTGAGGTTTCTCTTACTGGTCAAGCATTCATCATGGAACCTAAAAAATCTGTTGGCGATGTTCTTAAAGAGAAAAACGCAACAGTTACTGGCTTCGTACGTGTAGAAGTTGGTGAAGGTATCGAGAAAAAAGAAGAAGATTTTGCTGCTGAAGTTGCTGCTCAAATTGCTGCTGCTAAAGGTGAGTAAGATTGACTAACTGTGAAGGACAAGGAAATTAGATGCAATTAAAGTACTATTTGCTTTTGCTTCACGCTTAGAAATTCTTTAAAATAACCGCGCTTTTATGTTTAACATAAGCGCGGTTATTTTTTATCCATAATTCAATAAAAGTTGGCCCCAAAACTATGACTATCAATCGCAAACCTATTTTTAGACGTGTTCTTCTCAAATTAAGTGGTGAAGCTTTAATGGGAGACGAAGGCTTCGGCATCGACCCTAAAGTTTTAGACCGTATGGCACAAGAAATTAAAGAGTTAGTAGAGCTCGACGTAGAAGTGGGTTTAGTTATTGGCGGCGGTAATTTTTTACGCGGTGGGTCATTAGCTGAAGCGGGTATGAACCGTGTAGTAGGCGATCACATGGGTATGCTTGCAACGGTAATGAATGGCCTTGCAATGCGTGATGCGCTGCATCGTGCTTTTGTAAACTGTCGATTAATGTCTGCTATTCCACTTAATGGTGTATGTGATGCATACAACTGGGCTGAAGCAATAAGCTTATTAAAAACTGGCCGCGTTGTTATTTTTGCAGCGGGTACGGGTAACCCGTTTTTCACTACAGATTCTGCTGCGTGTCTACGTGGTATTGAGATTGAAGCTGATACAGTAATTAAAGCAACAAAGGTTGATGGCGTATTCAGTGACGATCCTGTGAAAAACCCAGAAGCGACACTTTACCGTCACTTAAGCTACAATGAAATTATTGATAAAGAATTAAAAGTTATGGATTTAGCGGCATTTACTTTAGCCCGCGATCACAATATGCCATTAAGCGTATTTAACATGAATAAATCAGGCGCGTTAAAACGCGTAATTATGGGTGAAGAAGAAGGAACACTTATCTCTTCACAAGCCTCAGATGAAGTAATCAAATAATTAGGATTGAACCGTGATTAACGATATTCAAAAAGATGCGCAAGCGCGCATGCAAAAGAGTGTAACAGCACTAGGTAGCCAACTTTCTAAAATTCGTACTGGCCGTGCTCACCCTGCAATTTTAGATGGCATTATGGTGTCTTACTACGGTGCTCCTACACCGTTAAATCAAGTTGCAAATGTAACAATTGAAGATTCACGTACGCTTGCCATTGGTGTTTTTGATAAGTCATTAGCACAAGCCGTTGAAAAAGCGATTATGGCGTCTGACTTAGGTTTAAACCCTATGTCGGCTGGTACAGTTATTCGTGTGCCACTTCCTCCACTTACAGAAGAGCGCCGTAAAGATTTAATTAAAATTGTACGTGGCGAAGTTGAAGGCGGCCGTGTTGCTGTTCGTAATATTCGCCGTGATGCTAATGGTGATATTAAAGCACTATTAAAAGATAAAGATATCTCTGAGGACGAAGCGCGCCAAGGCGAAGATGCAATCCAAAAGTTAACAGATAAATTTATCAAAGAAATGGACACTCAATTAACAGCGAAAGAAGCTGAATTGATGGAAATCTAAACAGCTAAATAAGCTGAGCTAGTGTATACAAATATATTAGTTTTGAAACGCCGTCTGGGTTATACTAGGCGGCGTTTTTTTATGGAATACTCGATATTTATGGCTTTAAACGCTGATACAATTTCACAACAATGTTTACCTAAGCATGTTGCTATCATCATGGACGGGAACGGGCGTTGGGCGCAAGCTAGAAATAGGCCTCGTGTGTATGGGCACAAAAAAGGCGTGGACGCTGTTCGTCAATCTGTTCAGTTTTGTACTAAATTAGGCGTACAATCGTTAACCTTATTTGCATTTAGCAGTGAAAACTGGCGCCGCCCTGAAGACGAAGTAAATACGTTAATGGAGCTTTTTTTGTTTGTATTAACAAAAGAGGTTAAAAAGCTTCACAAAAACAATGTAAAACTAACCATCATTGGAGACCTATCTCGGTTTTCTGAAGGGTTGCAAAACAAAGTACATAGTGCGCAGCAACTGACAGAAAATAACACAGGGTTGTGTTTAAATGTGGCTGCCAATTATGGTGGCCGTTGGGATATGGCAAACGCGGCTAAACAACTCGCAATGCAAGTTGCAAGCGGTGACATTGACGCACAAGATATTACTGAAGAGCGTATTGCGCAGCATATGAGCATGGCCGATCAACCTGAACCCGATTTACTGATTCGAACGGGGGGCGATGTTCGCATTAGTAACTTTTTACTATGGCAAGCAGCTTACGCAGAACTTTACTTTACCGAAACACTTTGGCCTGATTTTAATGAAGCAGCATTTGCTGAGGCCATTGCGTGTTACGTTGCTAGAGAGCGACGATTTGGTTGTACGGGCGAACAAATAAAACAATTACTCGCTCAAACCTAAATAGATTAAGGGTCACAATTTTGTTAAAACAACGCATTTTAACCTCGCTAGTGTTAGCACCCGCAGCGCTTGCCTTGGTTTTTTATACACCATTGACGTTATTTAGTTACTTTGCCGCCGCCATCGTTTTAATGGGCGCTTGGGAGTGGTCTGCTTTTATGGGGCTATGTGACAAAATAAAAAGAGGCGCCTTTGTTGTGCTTGTTGCAGCTTTACTCGCTGTGCTTAATTTACACTGGCCGATAGAGTCGCTTTGGCAAAATGGTCAGCTAGTGGGCGATGCTAATTATTTATTTACTTTGGCGTTTGCATGGTGGATTGTTGCTAGTTACTTAGTATGGCGTTATCCAGCAATGGCAAAAGCGTGGAATGAAGGGCTAGTAATGCGTGGCATTGCAGGGCTTCTGACTTTAGTGCCGTTATGGCTTGCGCTCAATACGCTTCGTAGTGCGCAATACCTTGAATCTACTCACTTTGGCTCTATGCTGATTTTGGTTGTATTAGGTATTGTATGGAGCGCTGATATTGGTGCGTATTTTACAGGTAAAAGTTTTGGTAAACACAAGCTTATGCCAAAAGTAAGTCCAAATAAAACAATTGAAGGCCTTGCCGGTGGTATTGTTGCATCAGTATTATTTGTTATGGCGTTTTGTCACTTTACCGACGTGGATTTAGCCGTATGGCCGATTTACGCCATTATGACGGCATTTATAGCGCTATTTTCAGCAATTGGCGATTTACTTGAAAGTATGTTTAAACGCGAAGCAGGCCTTAAAGACAGTGGTAAATGCTTACCTGGGCATGGCGGTATTTTAGATCGCATTGACAGCTTAACAGCAGCCGCGCCTATGTTTGTAATGTGTTATGCATGGACTTTAAGTTTATGAGTCATAAGCAGCAGCTAGTTATTTTAGGTGCTACGGGGTCAATTGGTTTAAGTACACTTGATGTTGTAGCAAAAAACAGTGATTTGTTTGATTTATTTGCTTTAACAGCGGGTCAAAATGCAAAAAAAATGGCTGAGCTTTGCATTAAGCATTCACCCCTTTATGCTGTCATGGCAACACAAAGTGCAGCAGAAGAACTGTCATTGCATTTAAAGGGTACAGCGTGCCAAACTCTGATTATGCATTCACAACAGGCAATGAGTGATTTATGTGCGCACCCTGATGTAGATATAGTTATGTCTGCCATTGTTGGAGCCGCAGGCTTGTTACCTACACTCAGTGCGGTTGAAGCAGGTAAAAAAGTGTTGCTTGCGAATAAAGAATCGCTGGTTATGTCGGGCCAATTGTTTATTGATAAAGTTAAAAAGCACAAAGCAACTTTACTGCCAATCGACAGCGAACATAACGCTATTTTTCAGTGTCTACCTCACTCACTACAAAATGCTCAAAGTGATAAAAACCTGCAAGATAATGGTGTCAGTAAAATCTTACTTACCGGTTCAGGCGGTCCATTTTTAACGCGTGATATACGTACTTTAAAAGATGTCACCGTTAGTGAAGCGGTAGCTCATCCTAATTGGTCTATGGGTCAAAAAATCTCAGTAGACTCCGCAACTATGATGAACAAAGGCCTTGAGTTTATTGAAGCCAAGTGGCTATTTAACTGTAATAGCGATGATATTGACGTTGTTATTCACCCTCAAAGCATTATTCACTCAATGGTTCAGTATCATGATGGCTCAATTTTAGCGCAAATGGGTAATCCTGATATGCGTACGCCTATTGCCCATGCATTAGCGTTCCCAAAACGAATTGACGCAGGTGTTAAACCGCTTAATTTTTCTGATATTTGTGATTTTTCGTTTACCAAACCTGACTTTACCCGTTACCCTAATTTGCAACTTGCTATTGATGCATGTTCGGCGGGGCAGGGGGCAACGACGACCGTTAATGCTGCAAATGAGATAGCTGTTGCTGCATTTTTAAAAGGTAAAATTGGTTTTACAGATATTTATAAAATTAATGCGCAAACCTTAGAGTCGGCTCAATACACCAACGTACAGAGTTTAGATGAAATATTACAATGCGATGAGCTTGCACGTGTCAACGCAACTCAGTTTATAAATAAAGTGGCTCATTAGTATGTTTGATTTTATTTGGAATCTTGGCTCATTTATTTTGGCATTAGGTATTTTAGTTACTGTGCATGAGTATGGCCATTTTTGGGTAGCACGAAAGGCGGGTGTTAAGGTGCTACGCTTTTCTATTGGTTTTGGTAAGCCCTTAATTAAATGGCACGATAAATACAATACAGAATATGTTATAGCAGCTATTCCACTAGGTGGATATGTCAAAATGCTTGATGAGCGTGTGGACGATGTTCCAGCAAATCAGCGACATTTATCGTTTAACTCAAAGTCAGTACAAGCACGTATTGCCATTGTTGCAGCTGGGCCTATGGCAAATTTTTTGTTTGCTATTTTTGCGTTAGCGGTTATGTACATGGTGGGTGTGCAATCGGTAAAACCAATCGTAGGCAGCATTACTGAAGGGAGCCGAGCAGAGCAAGCCGGGCTTATGCCGAGCCAACACATTATTAAAATTGGTGATGATAATATAACCACGTGGCAAGACGCGACGTTTGCTTTTATGTCGCGATTAGGTGAAGAGCGCGTAGAGATTACAGTTCGCGATGAAAACTTACAAACACGAGTCAAAACGCTCAATATTGATGGTTGGAAGCTCGACCAACAAGATGTTCCTCCACTAACCTCTTTGGGTATTGTACCCTTTAGGCCACAAGCCACATTAACGGTTGCGGCGGTGACTAAAAATTCAGCAGCAGAACAAGCAAATTTGCAAGTTAACGATACTATTCTGGCTGTAAACGGTGAAACTATAAGCAATTGGCCGCAATTAGTTAATGTAATTACGCAATCGGCTAACAAATCTTTACAATTTAGTGTAAAAAGACAAGATAGTATAAAAAGCATAAAAGTGACCCCACAAGGGCGTGTTGGCAACAATGGTATAGAACAAGGTTTTTTAGGTGTAGCACCTGTTGTTCAGCAATGGCCAGAGGGGTATGTACAATCCCGAAGTTTTGGACCACTTGATAGTATTGTTCGCGGTACAAAAGAAACCTGGCGGTTGATTACGCTGAGTTTTGACATGATTGGTAATTTAATTACAGGTCAGGTTTCGGTTAAAAACTTAAGTGGTCCTGTTGGTATTGCAGTGGGAGCGGGGACTAGCGTAAGCTATGGTTTAGTTGCTTTTTTAAGCTTTTTAGCCCTGATAAGCGTTAACTTGGGCGTATTTAATTTATTACCTCTGCCAGTGCTTGATGGTGGACACTTAATGTATTACATAATTGAACTTTTTCGTAAAAAGCCGGTCTCTGAAAAGACGCAAGAATTTGGTTTTAAAGTGGGAGCGTTGCTACTCATTTTTCTAACATGTTTCGCTTTGTTCAATGATGTATCGCGTTTGTAATTACAGCGCAACATTTACTAATTAGAACACGATTGTAACGCACCCGTATTTTAGGTGTTAAGCGGTAATACAGTTGTAAAGGATAAAGATAATAAAATGGCTATAAAAAAACATTTGGCAGTTTCAAGTTTATTGGGTGCAAGCTTTGCCGCCCTAGGCCAAACTTCCTTTATTGTTGAAGACTTGAAAGTTGAAGGCTTACAACGCGTAGCACTTGGTGCTGCATTGACTCATATTCCTATTAACGTAGGCGATAATGTAGATGACTACACAATTTCAAAAACAATAAAGTCACTTTATCGTTCTGGTCACTTCGACAACATCAAAGCATTACGTGATGGCAACAACGTTATTTTTAAAGTAACAGAGCGCCCAACAATTAGCTTTATTGAGTTTGAAGGCAATAAAGATATCAAAGATGAGCAACTTAACGAGTCGCTTGATCAACAAGATATTCGCCAAGGCGAACCATTAGATAAAACCGTAATTGATAATATTGAAAAAGGCTTAGTAGAGTTTTTCCATAGTATTGGTAAATACAATGCAACGGTTGATATCAGCGTTACTAAATTGCCACGTAACCGCGTAAAACTTAAACTGGAGTTTGATGAAGGTGATGCCGCGTCTATCCGCCAAATTAACTTAGTGGGTAACGAGCTTTTTTCTAACGAAGAATTATTAAAACTTGCTGAGTCTCAGCAAGATTTACCTTGGTGGCAATTTATGGGTAGCGACCGCTACCAAAAACAAACCATTGAAGGTGATTTAGAAAAAATCCGCAGCTTTTATTTAGACCGTGGTTACTTACGTTTTAATATTGATTCGACGCAGGTATCGGTAAGTCCAGAGCGTGAGTCTGTATATGTTACGGCCAACCTCACCGAAGGCGTTAAATACAAGGTTAAAGGCTTTGATTTTATTGGTGACTTACTCGGTCGTGAAGATTTAATTAAAAGTGTTATCCCACTCAGAGCTGGTGAGCTTTACAATGGTTCTGTTGTAACATCTTCAGAAGAGTTTATTAAAAGTTATTTAGCACGTTTTGGTTATGCAAATGCTGAAGTGCGCACAATTCCAGAAATTGATGACGAAAAGCAAGAAGTTCAGTTAACTTTATCTGTTAACCCAGGTAAGCGTGTTTATGTTCGTCGTATAATTGTTGGTGGTAACCAAAACACCGCTGACGAAGTATTGCGCCGTGAAATGACGCAGCTAGAAGGTGCATGGTTATCAAACCAAAACCTCGAGCGTTCAAAGCTACAAATTCAACGTTTACCGTACATGGAAACTGTTGATTTTAATGTAGTCCCCGTGCCAGGTGTAGACGATCAAGTTGACGTAGATTTCACAGTAAAAGAACAATCAGCCGGTAGCTTTAATGCGGGCCTTGCTTATGGTTCATACCTAGGTCTACAGTTTAATATTGGTGTGACTGAATCTAACTTCTTAGGTACAGGTAACCAAATTGGTTTAAATTTAAATACTTCTACTGGCTCTGAAAGTGTCAGTTTATCGTATACCGACCCTTATTTTACACCAGATGGTGTTTCACAAGGCAGCAGTATTTTTTACCGAAACTACGACGCAAGTAAGTTTAGTCTTGTAGATTACAAATCAAAAAGTTATGGTTTAGGTACAAATATTGGTTTTCCAATTGATGCAATCAACCGGGTTAATTTTGGTGTTCGTTGGATAAAAGAAGAGCTGTCAGATATTGCCGAGTACGAGCAAACGCGTGTATTACGTGAGACATTTTTTGACCCTGAACACCCTGATGCAGGCTTTGACTTTACCAAATATGAATTAAGTGTTGGTTGGTCACGTATAACGGTTAACCGTGGTTTATTCCCGACAGCGGGTTCACGCCAAACGTTAAATTTAACGGGAACTACACCGAACTCAGATTTAACTTTCTTCAAGCTTAATTACGATTCACGCTTTTATTGGCCAATATCTAACGACCATCGCTGGGTTTTCTCGGCTCGTGCGGCGCTTGGTTATGGTAATGGTTATGGGTCAACAAATGGATACGATCAAACGCTTCCATTCCAAGAGTTCTTCCGTATTACGGAAATGGAACTACGTGGCTTTGACCGTAATACAATATTGCCACAAGCTGTGTCACGTATTGCAACGACGATTCCTGGGACACTAAACCCAGATGGTTCTACCTCAGGTCCTATCAATAGTGCGTCGGAGTTTGACCAGTTAATACCACAAGGTCGAATTGGTGGTAACGCCAAAGCGGTGGCAGGTATGGAGTTAATCGTTCCTACACCGTTTTTGGATGAAGAAAACACAAGTTCAGTGCGTACCAGCTTTTTTGTTGATGCTGCGAACGTATGGGACACAGAGTTTAGCGTAGACCGTTATCAAAACTTACTCGTAGACCAACGCAATAAGCTGGATGATTATTCAGATCCTATGCGTTTTAGAGTATCGACCGGTTTATCATTACAGTGGATCTCTCCAATGGGTCCAATGCTGATTAGTTTTGCGTATCCATTGCAAAAAGAAGAAGATGACGATACGAAGACCATCAGTTTTAATATTAGTAACACTTTCTAAAGGAGTTTTTTATGACTAAATTATTTAAATCAACGGCAGTGGCTGTTTTAGCAACGTTAATGATGGGTACTTCTGCTAGCGCTCTTGCGCACAAAGTAGGTGTTGTAGATATGCAAGAAATCTACAAGCAAATTCCTCAAATGGCTAAAATTGAGCAGTCACTACAAAGCGAATTTGCTGAGCGTCGCCAAGAGCTTGAAAAGTTACAAGGTGATATTCGCTTTGAAGCTGAGAAGTTTAAGCGTGAGAGCACAACGATGAGCCAAGCTCAAAAAGATGCACTACGTGATAAAATTCAAGGTATGCAAAAAAACCTTGCTGAAGTAGGTCGTCCTTTAGAGCAAGAAATCAAAGCTCGCCAAAACCAAGAGCTTGCAAAAGTTCAGGGCTTAATTATTAAAACAATTGAAGAGATTGCTAAAGACGGTGACTTTGATGAAGTTAAAGTAAAAGACACTACAATTTACTTCAACCCTAAAGAAGTAACAGACCTTTCATCTAAAGTAGTAACAGCTGTTAGCAAGAAATAATCACTCTATGCAAAATTATACGCTTTCGCAAATTGCGGAACTTCTAGGCGCCGAACTTCAGGGTGATGGCGCTTTAGAAATAACAAAAATAGCGACACTTGCAAATGCCCGTACTGGGCATATTGCATTTTTAGCGAACTCAAAATATCGTGTTCAACTTGAAGCCACTCAAGCCAGTGCTGTTATCGTTAACCAAGCAGATGCAGCGCATTTTAATGGTAATAAAGTGATTGTTTCAAATCCGTATGTCAGTTACGCAAAGCTTGCGCAATTTATGGATACAACACCACGTTCTGCCTCTTTGGGTATTCATCCAAGTGCAACAATTCACCCTAGTGCAAATATAAGTAAAAGTGCTGCTATAGGCGCTAATGCTGTTATAGAGGCTGGTGCAGTTGTTGGTGATAACGCGCAAATTGGTCCGAACAGTTTTATCGGAGAACGTGTTAAAATAGGTGCTGGGACAAAGCTTTGGCCTAGTGTGACTATTTACCATGACGTTGAAATTGGATCGGATTGTTTGTTCCAGGCAAATAGTGTTGTTGGTAGCGATGGGTTCGGTTATGCAAATGAGCGTGGGCAGTGGCTTAAAATTCCTCAGCTAGGCTCTGTGATCATAGGCGATAAAGTAGAAATAGGCGCCAGCACTACAATTGACCGTGGTGCACTTGATAATACGATTATTCATAGCAATGTGATTATTGATAATCAATGTCAAATAGCACACAACGTTGAAGTTAACTCGGGCACAGCAATTGCTGGCTGCTCTGTTCTTGCAGGTAGTGTTACCATAGGTAAAAACTGCCAAATTGGTGGTATGACTGCAATTAATGGTCACATGTCAGTATGTGATGGTGTTATAATTACGGGTATGAGCATGGTGACAAAATCAATCACCGAACCCGGTATTTATTCATCAGGTATGCCCCATACAACTAACAAAGAATGGCGTAAATCAATTGCTCACTTGCGTAATCTATCAGACATGAAGTCTCGTTTGAAAGCGCTTGAAGCACTGGCTAAGTCATAAACGTTGAACACATAAAAGGATGCTATTTTGGCAAACGAATTAAATAGCCTTGATATTCAAGAAATCTTAGCTTTATTACCACACCGTTACCCGATGCTTTTAATAGATCGTGTTATTGATTTTACTCCGGGTAAGACATTGCATGCCATTAAAAATGTATCTATAAACGAGCCTATTTTTACTGGCCATTTTCCAAACCAGCCTATTTTTCCTGGTGTGCTAATATTAGAAGCTATGGCACAAGCTACAGGTCTTCTTGGTTTTAAAACAGTTGAAAATCGCAGCGAAGACGAGCTTTACTTATTTGCAGCAGTAGACAACGCTCGTTTTAAGCAACCGGTTGTGCCTGGTGATACATTGCATTTGCATGTAGAGTTTTTAAAAGAGCGCCGCAATATATGGAAGTTTGCTGCTGAAGCTAAAGTTGACGGCAAAGTAGTATGTAGTGCCGAAATTATGTGTGCGAGAAGAGAGTTTTAATAGTGATCCATTCTACAGCAATAATCGAACCTGGCGCTAAACTAGGCAACAATGTCTCAGTTGGTCCATATAGTTATATAGGCAATGATGTTGTTATCGGTGATAACTGTATTATTGAATCTCACGTTGTTGTTAAAGGACCGTCTACCATTGGTTCTGGAAATCATATTTTTCAATTTGCGTCTGTCGGTGAAGCTTGCCAAGACAAAAAATACAACAACGAACCCACTACATTAATCATTGGTGACAATAATGTTATCCGTGAGTGTGCAACCATTCACCGTGGTACTATTCAAGACCAAGGCGTAACAAAAATTGGTAGCAATAACTTATTTATGGCTTATACCCACGTGGCACATGACGCAGTGATAGGCGATAACGTAATTTTTGCCAATAATGCCAGTGTTGCAGGCCATGTTCATGTTGCTGATTGGGTTATCTTAGGTGGTAATTCTGGGGTTCATCAGTTTTGTAAAATAGGGGCACATGCGTTTATTGGCATGTACTCTGGCGTTAACAAAGATGTTCCACCATTTGTGACCACAATTGGTATGCCAGCAGGTCCTGCTGCAATCAATAAAGAAGGTATGAAACGCCGAGGCTTTGAAAGCGATGAAATAATGGCTGTTCGCCGAGCGTATAAAGCGTTTTATCGTAAGAGTTTAGGTGTAGATGAAGCAATTGAATCACTAAGTGAAGATGCGGCTAAATACCCTGCAGTACAAACTATGATAGATTTTGTTAAAAGCTCTGAGCGCGGGATCGTAAGATAAGCACTTTTTGTTTTTAAATAAACCACCTTAGAGAAATCGACGGTGGTTTTTTATTGCCTTTAAAATATTTTAATTCAGTATGCACTCAGCGAGGCAAGGTTAACCTTTGCGAAAATTTACTATATTTAAAGCACAGCTATGTCTCTTACGAAGTTAATTTTACCCCTCAGTTTTTTGTCTATCTTGGCTGCGTGTAGTAGTCAACCTGTCGTTACCACAGCTAATGGAGAGCGTACTCAGTTAGGGAAAGCCTCTTATTACGCTAATAAATACCATGGCCGCACAACGGCAAATGGTGAAACCTTTAATCAAAACGCTGCCACTGCTGCACATTTAGAGTTTGATTTTGGTACTAAGGTAAAGGTCACTAATTTAGCTAACAATAAATCGGTAATCGTAAGAATAAACGATAGGGGCCCGTACGTTAGAGGGCGGGTTATTGATTTATCGTTAGGTATGTTTAAAAAAATAGCCGACCCTAAAGTCGGCGTTATTGATGTCTCAATCAGCGTGTTAAAAACGGGTGGTTAGCGACACATACTCCTGATGTTTTTCGCTAAGCTCTTTGTGGCTACCTTGCGCTACAAGTTTGCCATTTTCTAGCCAAATAATGTTATCCATTTTCGCTAGAAGAGCAGGGTCGTGGGTAATTGTAAGTACGCTTGCGTCACTCATTACGTGCATAATGGCGTTCATTACAGTTTGCTTAGATTGGTTATCTAGCCCTTCAGTGGGTTCATCAAGTACTAAAATAGCGGGGTTTTGTAATAAAGCCTGCGCAATCGCTATACGCCTTGATTGCCCTTGGGATACGCTTCTGCCGCCTGTCCCTAAACGTGTTTTTAAACCCTCTTGTAGCTCATTAAACCAAGGCTCTAGCTGTGCAAGGTTAATGGCTTCAAGCATTTCTTCTTTTGTAGCGCTTGGCTTTGCATAACGCAAGTTTTCACTTAATGTACCATCAAAAATATGATGTTGCTGCGCTAATATATTTATAACGTTTGCTCGGCTGTCACTGCTAAGTGAGTGAAGGTCTTGCGCGTTATTATGGTCACCCAATGTAATACTACCTTGCTGAAGTGGCCATAAACCGGTTAGCAAATTAACTAAGGTGGTTTTACCGCTCCCGCTTCGACCTACAATGGCTACTTTTTGCCGCGATTTAAGCATAAAACTGACATTAGTTAATGCGTTATGCTCATCGTATTTATAGCTAATGTTATTAAGTGTTAGCGCAATATTATTTTTATCAAACTGAGTATCAATTAAAGCGCTACAATTATTGCTTTGATCAGATGCTTTATCTTGGAGGGTAAATAACCGCTCTGCGGCTTTTAGTACATTAGGCAGCTCTATAAATGCATTAGGCAGTAGCAATACGCTTTCAAAGCTTGCTAATACAAAAAGCGTTAACATGGCAAGTTCTACGTTAACCATGGAACTAGTATAAACCAATGGGGCTATCGTCACTATGCTAGCTAACATGGCCATTTGTACTATTAGTAGAGTCAGTCCATCTGCATTTGCTAACGCCTTATGACGAACAAATAATTGTTGGTTGTACTGCTCGTTTAATCTATCGCATTTATTTAACTGCTCAGTACGGGCTTGATAAATACTAAGCTCTCTGAGGCCTGTTAAGGTATCTGATAATTCGGCCCGTAACTGTGCACTAAGGTGTGTTTCTTTGTGACTATTTTTTGTAAGTGAAGCACTTAAAAGCGCAGGTATGACAACGCCAATTAATAAAATTCCGATAAAGCAAATGAGTGCTACATTTGCATTATAAGCAGACATGAAAAGCAAAATGATTGGCACGCTTAACAAAGCAACCATCATGGGCATTAACACGTTTAAATAAAATTTATCGAGTGCGTCAACATCGTTCTGTAGTCGATTCAGTAAATCAGCGCTGCGGCTCATGGCTAAATCAACATTGTTGAGCTTACTGAGTGTTGCAAACATATTTACGCGAATTTCACTCAACAATAAAAAAGTCGCATTATGAGTAACTAAGCGCTCAGCATAACGAGAAGCCGTTCTTACGATAGCTAAAAAACGTATTGTGCCAGCGGGTGTAAAATAGTTCATTTGCACGCCAGCAATACCTGCAGCTGCCATAGATGCTAAAAACCAGCCTGAAATAGCCAGTAGGCCAACGTTCGCAAGCACCGTAATTGTTGCTAACAGCGTACCCAGTGGCATGGCTTTATAATGAGGGCGGCAGAGCTTTATCAATCTAATAAAGTTACTCATCGAAACCTCCTTGCTTAGCGGCATTTATCAAATTATAAAACACGCCATGTTGAGTGCTTAGTTTTTCAAAGCTACCTTGCTCAGTGACCTTACCCTGGTCCATTACAATAATATTGTCGGCGTGTTTTACAGTGTTTAATCTGTGTGCGATTACCAGTACTAAATTGTTTTTAGCGTACATATTAATGGCGTGTTGAATGTGTTGCTCTGTTTGGCTATCAAGGTGCGCTGTTGGCTCATCAAGCATTAATATAGGAGCGTTTTTTAAAAATGCCCGAGCAAGTGCAACGCGTTGTTTTTGCCCTCCAGAGAGCCCTTCACCTTGCTCTCCTATTAACGTATCAAAACCTGAGGATAGGGTATTTATAAACTCAAGGGCGCCAGCTTGTTGCGCTGCTTGCTCTAGCTCTTGCTGTGATGCGTCTGGTTTGGCTAATTTTATATTAGCGCCAATGCTATCGAAAAATAGTGTTGGATTTTGTGGTATCCACGCAACTTGATTCTGTAGTTGGGTAATATCGTTTGCTGCTAATGGCAATCCGTTAATATAAATACAAGGTATTACTTGGGGGTGAAAACCTAGCAGGCAATCAAATAAAGTACTTTTCCCTGAGCCACTGTTACCCACAACTGCCACCAAGCCTTTTTTTGGTAGGCTTAAGGTGACATCGTGAATGCCTTCGTTACTGTCAGGGTAAATGTAGGTTAAATTTTTAATGTTTATTGAATCAATAGTATCAGACGTGCTGTATTCGGTTGTATTGTTAACTAGTTCAGTATCTTGATAGGGTAAGGGGGCATTTAAAATAGTCACCATGTCAGCAGCGGCGCTAATACCTTGCAAGCGAGCATGATAATGGCTTCCTAATTGACGAAGCGGTAAATAAAACTCGGGAGCTAAAAGCAGCACAACAAAGCCAGTAGAAAAATCAAGTGTGCCAAAAAAAAGCCTAAAACCAATAATTACAGCCACTAAAGCCACACTGATTGTAGCTAAAAACTCTAAGGCAAAAGATGATAAAAACGCAATTTTTAACACGCCTAGCGTGGTATGCCTAAAGTCATCAGAAATTTTAGCTATTTGTTTTAATTCGGTTTGCGTTGCATTAAATAGTTTTAGCTGGGTTAATCCCTGTACTCTGTCAAAAAAGTAATTACCAAGAACAGCAAGTTGTTGCCAACGCTTTTGATTTAACGCTTCTGCTTTTGATCCAACTAAAATCATAAAAAAAGGGATAAGCGGAGCTGTTAATAAAAATATTAATCCCGCTTTATAATCGGTCGGAAAAATAACAACCAAGATTGCTAGTGGAATAAGGGCACTGTAAGCAACACCAGGCAGGTATTTAGCGTAATAGTCGTGAAGTTCTTCTACACCATTGTGCAATGTATTTAAAGTTGCACCTTGACCGTGTTGCTCAATATAACTAGGGCCCAGCAAGCTTAATTTAGTTAACAGTGTTTGGCGCATAGCCGACTTTATTTTAAGGGCAGCAAAAGCACTTAGCCTTTCACTTAGCGCTAAAAAAATAGCGCGAAGCAAAACAATACCTGCTAATGGCCACAGCAAGTGAGTGACTTCACTTAAGCTACTACCTTCAAACATTACGTTATGAATAGCCTGAGCGAGTAAATATGCTCCGGCAATCATTAAAATAGCGTTAAAAGTACCCAGTGCAATACTGAGCTTTAACCATAATGAGGCGGGTTTACTTTGTGTTTTTAAAAAAGCGCGCAGTGTTTGTTGCTGCGCGCGATTTGGTCGGGGGTTAGTCGTCATTGTTGGTCGAGTTAGCCTCGTTCAATAAATCATGCATCGGTTGTTCATCATCAGCAATGCTGTTTTTATTTTGATGAAATTCGTACCACATTACATTTATTACCCCTAAGGTACAGGCTAAAAGTACACCTAAAATCCAAGCAAAATACCACATAGTTCAGTCTCCTTAGTAGCTGCCGTGAGTGTTAGTTTCAATTTCTTCTACGGTTACTCTGCGCCACATTTTTACATAACACCACGTGGTGTAGGCTAAAATTAATGGTACAAAAATGGCCACGGCTACAAGCATAATGTTAAGCGTTTTATGGCTCGAAACGGCATCCCAAATTGTTAAGCTAATATTTGGGTTGTTAATTGATGGCATAATAAATGGGAATAATGAAACGCCCGCCGTCATAATGACACCTACTAACATAAGTGCAGTCGAAATAAGCCCTAACGCTGGTTTATTGAGCTTTGAAAATACTAATGCACTCAATGCCATAGCAAACGCTAGAACAGGGAAGGTTACTGTCCATGCGCGCTCAGTGTAATTATTTAGCCAAGCGCCTTTTGCTGTGGTAACTACTTTAGCGAGCGGATCAGAATGGCCTTGAGTATCGCCCATAGACACAATTTGGTAGCCGCTTAAATTAGCCACCCAAAATCCGGCCGCGGCAAATAAAACAATAAATGCAATCAATGCATAACGTCCGTATTGGCCAGAGCGTTCTGCAACCGCATCTGCTGTGCGAAGTTGTAACCACATACCTGCATGTGCAATAAGCATAGCTATACTAATTAAACCAGCGAGGAGTGCAAATGGGTTTAACAAGCCAAAAAACGAACCTTGGTAACTTACACGTAATAAATTATCAATATTGAATGGTACACCTAAAAACAAGTTACCAAATGCTACACCAAATACTAAAGCCGGAATTGCGCTACCTGCAAATAATCCCCAATCCCAGTTATTACGCCAGCGCTTAGAATCAATTTTAGAGCGGTAATCAAAACCAAGAGGTCTAAAAAAGAGTGCAAATAGCACCAGCATCATGGCAAAGTAAAACCCCGAAAAAGCGGCCGCATACACCATTGGCCAAGCCGCAAATAATGCTCCGCCTGCGGTGATAAACCAAACTTGGTTACCATCCCAGTGTGCGCCAATTGTATTAATTACAGTGCGTCGTTCTAAATCTGTTTTACCAACTAGGCGAAGGAGCATAGCAACCCCCATGTCCATACCATCGGTAATTGCAAAGCCGATTAAAAGGATACCAATGATCAACCACCACAACATTTTTAATGTTTCATAATCAAAAATCATGATTATTCTCCTTTTGCTTGTGTGTTGTTTGGCAGCTCAAAATGGTATTTACCAGTATGTAATGAGCTAGGGCCTTTTTTAATAAAGTGAATCATTAACCAGCCTTCAACAATGGCAAGGCCAGTGTAAAAAATGATGAAGCCCGTTAAGCTAATTAAAATGTCATTGACCGTTAATGACGACGTTGCTAAAAAAGTCGGTAGTATTTCAGAAATAGCCCAAGGTTGGCGTCCGTATTCTGCAACAATCCAGCCAAATTCAATCGCAATCCATGGCAATGGAATACTTAACACTGTAGCCCAAAGTAACCAGCGTTTTTGCTCAATAATACGGTGTGCATTGTAGTAAAATGCTAATACAAACACAGCAAGCATAGCGACACCACACGCAACCATAATCCTAAACGACCAAAACATGGGGCCTACTTTTGGGAATGAATCTTTCACTGCTTTTTGAATTTGCTCTTCTGTGGCATCAACAACATCAGATGTATATCGTTTAAGCAACAAACCGTAGCCTAAGTCATCTTTTACTGCGTCAAATTTAGCAATGTTTTCAGGCGTATCTTCGCCGTTTCTTAGTTTAGTGAGATACCCATAGGCAATCATGCCGTTACGAATACGTATTTCATGCTTTTTCTCTAAATCAGAAATACCCGTAACTTTTTCGTCAAATGAGCGTGTAGCAATAATGCCCAGTGCATAGGGTATTTTTACAGCGGCATGGGTTACTTGCTCTTCAGAGTCAGGAAAACCAAATGCAGTAAACGCAGCGGGCGCTTCTTCTGTGTGCCACTCGGCTTCAATAGTTGCTAATTTTACTTTTTGAATTTCGCCTACTTCATAGCCTGATTCATCACCAAGTAAAATAACACATAAAATTGAGGCTAAACCAAACCCTGAAGCCACTGAAAATGAACGTTTAGCAAATGCTAAATCGCGACCTTTTAGTATGTACCAACTACTTATACCTAAAACAAACATAGACGCGGCGACATAGCCTGCAGATACCGTGTGAATAAACTTAACCTGTGCAACAGGATTAAATACCAGCTCTGCAAAGCTGGTCATTTCCATTCGCATAGTTTGGTAGTTAAATTCAGCACCTACTGGGTTTTGCATCCAACCATTAGCAATTAATATCCATAATGCTGATAAGTTTGTACCCAGTGCCATTAAAAAGGTAGCGCCTAAATGTTGACGTTTAGAAAGTCTATCCCATCCTAAGAAGAACATACCCACAAAGGTTGATTCTAAAAAGAATGCCATTAACCCTTCAATAGCCAGAGGGGCACCAAATACATCACCCACATAGTGTGAGTAATAAGACCAGTTAGTGCCAAATTCAAACTCCATAGTGAGGCCTGTGGCAACACCAATGGCAAAGTTAATACCAAATAACTTACCCCAAAACTTAGTCATATCACGATAAATTTCGCGACCAGTCATAACATAAACTGATTCCATAATAACTAAGATCCAAGTCATACCTATTGTTAACGGTACAAATATGAAGTGAAAGAGTGCGGTAACAGCAAACTGTAGTCGCGATAGATCCACAAAGGTTTCATCTATCATTTTATGCTCCTTGAATGTGACGGATTAACTGGGCAATGAGTTATTGGCAGAGTTAATGATTGAATGAACTTTCAGTAATTACTGAAAGTTTGCAATATTATTCACAATTGCACAATACTTGTCAATATATATTAGTAAAACTTAATATATAATTTATATGCTACATCAGTATTAAAAATAAACAACAATAGAGATTATATTTACAGTTAAAAAACGAGTTATTTAAAGCGTTTAAACACATACCAAAACGCGGTAAACTAAACTCATGGCGCCCGATTAAAATATGAACTAAAAAGCAAATGACGAAAGAAAAAAAACAACTACGAATAGGTATAGTGGCAGGCGAACTGTCGGGCGATATTTTAGGCGAAGGCCTAATAAAAGCATTAAAAGTACATTTTCCAGATGCCACCTTTGAGGGGATTGCAGGACCAAAAATGCAAGCTCAAGGTTGTAAAACTCTGTACGATATGGATGAGCTGTCTGTAATGGGCTTGGTTGAAGTACTCGGGCGTTTACCGCGTTTATTAAAAATCCGTAAACAATTGGTTCAACATTTTATAGATAACCCACCCGATGTATTTATTGGAATAGACGCCCCTGATTTTAATCTTCGCGTTGAAAAACCTTTAAAAGATGCAGGCATTAAAACAGTTCAATACGTAAGCCCTTCAGTTTGGGCATGGCGAGAAAAACGTATTCATACTATTAGCGCAGCTACTAACTTAGTACTTGCACTATTGCCGTTTGAAAAAGAATTTTACGACAAACACCAAGTACCGTGTACGTTTGTAGGGCACACATTAGCAGACGACATAGCGCTTGAGCACGACGATAGCCAAGCACGTGCAAAACTAGGTTTAAGTCTTGATGACAAAGTACTGGCATTATTGCCAGGTAGCCGAGGCTCTGAAGTGGGCTTACTGAGTGAAACCTATATAAAAACAGCGCAGCAACTTCAAGCTCAAAACCCAGACCTTAAAATTGTGGTTCCACTGGTCAACGAAAAGCGCAAAGCGCAGTTTACTGATATTTTAAATGCTACAGCGCCTAGCCTTAATATTAGCTTGCTAGATGGGCAATCTAAATTAGCAATGCAAGCGGCAGATGCCATTTTACTTGCGTCTGGCACCGCCACACTCGAAGGCATGCTGTATAAAAAGCCAATGGTTGTTGGGTATAAAATAAAACCATTAAGCTACTGGATTTTTAAAACCCTGTTTACCTTTAACATTAAATATTTTTCGTTGCCAAATTTATTGGCCGATGAAGAGCTTGTGCCTGAGTTTTTACAAAGCGACTGTAACGTTAAAAACTTAACTCAAGCACTTACCCCAATGCTAGAAACAGACAATAGACAATTAAAAGCACGTTTTTTAGCAATTCATGAAAACATTAGATTAAATGCCAGCGAGCAAGCAGCCAAGGCTGTGGCGGAGTTAATACATGCAAATTGAACGACCTAACGTAACCTTAATTGCCGGTGTTGATGAAGTAGGGCGAGGCCCGCTGGTTGGCGACGTTGTTACCGCTGCGGTAATACTTGACCCAACTAAACCAATAGCGGGTCTAGCCGACTCTAAAAAATTAACAGATAAAAAGCGCCAAGCATTAGCCACCGAGATAAAAGAAAACGCATTATGCTATGCCTATGGCCGTTGTAGTCCATCAGAAATTGATGACTTAAACATTTTACACGCTACCATGCTTGCTATGAGCCGCGCAGTGGAAGGGTTAAGCACACAGCCTGAGTTTGTATTTATAGATGGGAACCGCTTACCTAAATTAGCTATGCCTGCTCAAGCGGTTGTTAAAGGCGATAGCCTAGTTGCCGAAATATCAGCAGCCTCTATTTTAGCCAAAGTAGCGCGTGATGATGAAATGCTTGAACTTGATAAACGCCACCCGCAATACGGGTTTGCAGGGCATAAAGGTTACCCAACTAAGGCGCACTTTGCAGCACTTGAGCAGTATGGCGCAATAGATGAACATCGTAAAAGTTTTAAACCCGTGCAGCGTGTACTTATGCAAGCAAAAGGCGAGGCAAAATAATGGCAGCACCTGATTTTGTACATTTAAGGGTCCACTCAGACTTTTCGATGGTTGATGGCTTAGCTAAAACCAAGCCAATAGTCGCTAAGGCGCAAGAGCTAGAAATGCCCGCGATTGCTATTACCGATCAAATGAACTTTTGTGGATTAGTACGCTTTTATGGCGCTACCCATAATGCGGGTATAAAGCCGATTGTGGGTGCTGACTTTTGGCTGCGCAGCCCTGAATTTCCGGATGAGCCATGTCGCATTACAATTTTAGCTAAAGATAATGTGGGTTATAAAAATATAACGCTATTAATTTCTGAGGCGTATCAGCGTGGTCATGTATTTCATCGTCCAGTAATTGACAGAGAATGGTTAGCTAATCATAAAGAAGGATTAATTATTCTTTCGGGCGCAAAAGACGGTGATTTAGGTAAGGCATTATTAAAAAATAATCCCGGCGTTATAGAAAGCGTAATTAGCTTTTACAAGCAGCACTTTAGCGATCATTACTATTTAGAGCTTGTACGAACTAACCGCCCGCTTGAAGAAGACTACCTGCACATGGCGGTAGAGCTTGCAGCTAAAGAGCAGCTGCCCGTTGTTGCAACCAACGAAGTGGTATTTCTAAAACCTGAAAATTTTGAAGCGCACGAAATTCGTGTAGCTATATTTGATGGCTACACACTTGATGACAAACGCCGTCCAAAACGTTTCTCAGAAGAGCAATACCTAAAAACGCCTGAGCAAATGGCTGAGCTATTTAGTGATATACCTGAAGCACTGCAAAATACGGTAGAAATAGCTAAACGCTGCAATGTGACTGTAAAGTTAGGCGAATACTTTTTACCAGATTATCCAACAGGCTCTCTTAATATTGATGAGTTTTTGGTTAAAGTGTCAGAAGATGGCCTTGAAGAACGACTCCAGTTTTTGTTCCCTGACGAAGAAGATAGAAAAGTAAAACGTGTTGAATACGATGAACGTTTAGCGGTAGAGCTTGGCGTAATCAACCAAATGGGTTTTCCGGGTTACTTCTTAATCGTAATGGAGTTTATTCAGTGGAGTAAAGATAACAATATACCGGTAGGTCCAGGTCGTGGTTCAGGTGCAGGTTCATTAGTAGCATACGCACTTAAAATTACCGATTTGGATCCCCTTGAGTTCGACTTGCTTTTTGAGCGATTTTTGAATCCAGAACGTGTATCAATGCCCGATTTCGACGTCGATTTTTGTATGGACAGGCGCGACGAAGTAATTGATCACGTATCGGCATTGTATGGGCGTGACGCGGTATCACAAATTATTACTTTTGGTACTATGGCCGCAAAAGCGGTAATACGCGATGTAGGTCGTGTACTTGGTCATCCTTATGGTTTTGTTGATCGTATTTCGAAACTGATCCCAGGCGATCCGGGGATGACCCTTGCCAAAGCCTTTGAAGTAGAGCCGCGTTTGCAAGAAGCCTACGATGGTGACTCAGAGGTAAAAGATTTAATCGATATGTGTCGCATCCTAGAAGGGTGTACGCGTAATGCCGGTAAACACGCCGGTGGTGTTGTAATATCGCCGACCACCATTACCGACTTTGCTGCACTTTACTGTGACGATGAAGGTAAATTTCCGGTAACACAGTTTGATAAAAACGACGTAGAAACCGCGGGCCTTGTTAAGTTCGATTTCTTGGGTTTACGTACCTTGACCATTTTGCAGTGGGCAGTGGATATGACCAACGTGCGTATGCAGCGCGAAGGCAAAGACCCTGTTGATATAAACACTATTCCACTGGATGATAAAAAAAGCATAGAGCTATTACTGCGCGCCGAAACAACCGCGGTGTTTCAGCTAGAATCGCGCGGCATGAAAGATTTAGTACGCCGCCTTAAGCCCGATTGCTTTGAAGATATGATTGCATTAGTAGCCTTGTTCCGCCCAGGTCCATTGCAATCAGGCATGGTAGATAACTTTATCGACCGAAAACTGGGTAGAGAGGAAATTTCATACCCAGATGCGCAGTACCAACACGAAAGCTTAAAACCAATACTCGATCCCACTTACGGCATTATTTTGTATCAAGAACAAGTAATGCAAATAGCGCAGGTACTCGCAGGCTATACGCTGGGTGGTGCAGATATGTTACGCCGTGCTATGGGTAAGAAAAAACCTGAAGAAATGGCAAAGCAGCGTTCAACGTTTGAAGATGGCGCGCGTAATAATGGTATTGATGGCGAACTGGCGATAAAAATCTTCGACTTGGTAGAAAAGTTCGCAGGTTATGGTTTTAATAAATCTCACTCAGCAGCTTATGCACTGGTTTCGTACCAAACCTTGTGGATGAAAACGCACCACCCAGCTGAGTTTATGGCTGCGGTAATGTCGGCCGATATGGATAACACCGACAAAATAGTGATTTTGGTGGATGAATGTGAAAACATGAAACTTACCTTATTACCGCCCGATGTAAACGCCGGTGAGTTTAAGTTTACGGTAAACCTGCAAGGCGAAATTGTTTATGGCATTGGCGCAATTAAGGGTGTAGGTGAAGCGCCAGTAGACGCTATTTTAGAAGCGCGCGCAAAGGGCGGCCCGTTTAAGGATTTATTTGATTTTTGTGCTCGCGTTGACTTAAAACGTCTCAATAAACGTGTCACCGAAAAATTAATTTATGCCGGTGCACTTGATAAGCTTGGGCCAGAGAAAACCCAAGCAGGGCGTGCAACATTACTGGCAAGTTTAAAAGACGCTATGCGCGCGGCCGATCAGCACAACAAGGCAGAGCAACTTGGACAAAGCGATTTATTTGGTTTATTGGCTACCGAGCCAGACGAAGTAGAGCAAGCCTTTATTAAGGCCACGGGCCTGACCGACAATGAATGGCTTGAAGGTGAAAAAGATACCCTAGGCCTTTATTTAACTGGGCATCCGATAAATCAGTATCGCAAGGAGCTTAGGTATTACACCAGCGGAAAGCTGGTGGATTTACAACCAACTAATCGTGATGTACTCTCTACTGCCGCTGGTCTAGTTATTTCAGCGCGGACCTTAATTAATAAAAAAGGCAACCGTTGGGGCTTAATAACTTTAGATGACAAGAGCGCCCGTATTGATGTACGCTTGTTTCCAGAACAGTTTGAAATGTACCAAGAAATGCTTCAAGTTAACAATATCTTGGTAATATCTGGACAGGTCAGCTTTGATAACTTCTCCGGTGGCATTACAATGACCGCCAGAGAAATAAACACCATTGCTCAAGCGCGTGAAAAACGTATTAAAGCGATTAAAATGACGCTGAACATGGTGCAAATCGAGGCAGGTTTCTTCGATAAATTACAAAAAGTACTCGAACCTTATAAAATGGGAACGTGTCCGATCAAGGTTTATTACCAACGCCCAGATGCGTTGGCGCAATTAACCCTAGGGATCGAATGGTGTGTCACGCCGAGCGACGACTTGATTCACAAGTTATCACTCATGGCGGCACAAGATGTAGAACTAGAATTTAACTGATTAGGTAGTTTAGAGCATGAGCCTCAATTATCTTGATTTTGAGCTTCCGATTGCAGAATTAGAAGCAAAAATTGAAGAATTACAAAGCATAAGCCGCGCTGGCGAATTAGACCTTGAGCTAGAAGAGGAAGTCAGCAAATTAAAAGAAAAAAGTGCTAAGCAAAAAGAGGAAATTTTCTCAAATTTAGGCGCTTGGCAAGTATCGCAGTTAGCGCGTCATCCGTTGCGTCCTTATACTCGAGATTATATCGAGCGCATTTTCACGGAATTTGACGAGTTTGCAGGCGATCGTACTTTTGCTAACGATCCGGCTATTTTAGGCGGTGTTGCACGTTTAGATGGCGAACCCGTTATGGTTATTGGCCAACAAAAAGGCCGCGACACAGCTGAAAAAATTAAACGCAACTTTGGTATGCCAAAACCAGAAGGCTACCGTAAAGCACTTCGCTTAATGGAAATGGCCGAGCGTTTTAAAATGCCAATTATGACCTTTATCGACACGCCAGGTGCATACCCTGGTGTTGGAGCTGAAGAGCGTGGTCAGTCTGAAGCAATTGCACGTAACCTTAAAGTAATGGCGGCGCTTAAAGTGCCAACTATTTGTACGGTTATTGGTGAGGGCGGCTCAGGTGGTGCATTAGCGATTGGTGTTGGCGACAGAGTTAATATGTTGCAATACAGCACGTACTCGGTGATTTCGCCAGAAGGCTGTGCTTCAATTTTATGGAAAAGCGCAGACAAAGCGCCACTTGCTGCAGAGGCTATGGGCGTAACCGCTGAGCGCGTTAAAGAGCTAGATTTAATCAACAATTTAGTTGATGAGCCTTTAGGTGGTGCACATCGTAATTACGATGCGATGGCGCGTAACTTAAAAACCCGTTTAAAACGTGATTTAGCAGACTTACAAGCGCTTTCGCTTGAAGATATGCTTGATCAACGTTACAAACGTTTAATGTCGTTTGGTTACTGCTAATAAAGTAGCTATTACATTAAATGTTAAAAAAAGCCGCTTATGCGGCTTTTTTGTTTTAAAATACTTCTAACACAAATTTTATAGCGTATTGCATGCAATCATCAGCCATTTATCAACACGTTAAACACGCTCTAGAGCACTTTTTTAAGCAACAACAGTTTAATTTTACTGTTGCGCTTTCGGGTGGGGTCGACTCAGTTGTATTGTTACATGTAATGCACGTGCTAAAGCAAGAAATGCCAAAGCTAAAGGTAAGTGCAATATACGTTAATCATGGCTTAAGCGAATACGCTAATGACTGGCAGGCTTTTTGCCAAAACCTATGCGTTGAGCTAGATATACCGTTTAATACCGCGCAGGTAACAATAAGCCGGCAAACACGAACAAGCCTTGAAGCGCAGGCACGTGAGGCACGTTATAAAGCACTTGATGAACTAAGCGCACCGCAAAGTGTTATTTTATTAGGCCAGCATTTAAACGACCAAATAGAAACGTTTTTACTGCGTTTAAAGCGTGGCTCGGGCTTAAAAGGGTTAGGTGCAATGCAAGCAATGCGTGAACTTCAAAGCGGGCGAATATGCTACAGGCCGCTTTTAAACATTACGCGCAGTGATATAGAGCACTTTGCCACAGCGTTTAATATTGCGCACATTACTGATGACTCAAATACCGATGAGCGTTTTGATCGTAACTTTTTGCGTGCACGTGTAGTGCCTGAACTGGCTAAGCGGTTTAAAGGTTTTGAACAGTGTGCTGGGCGCAGCATTGAGTTATTGCAGCAACAACAAGCGCTACTTGATGAGTACACTCAAATTGATCTAAGCCAAAGTTTAAATGACCAGCAAGCATTGTGTATTAGCCAAATAATTGATTATAGCGACGTGCGCATAACAAATGTGGTTCGTGCGTGGCTTAGCTTATTTACCCAAGTAATGCCATCTCAAAAGCAGTTGTCACAAATTATTAATCAGGCAATAAACGCTCAGGCCGATGCTAAAATTCAAATTGACTTAGTTGATGGACAGGTTAGGCGCCACCAAGGGTATTTATACTTTGTAACTCAAAAAAACATTGTGAATGATGATGAGTTAATCACTCATGAACTCACTCTCAACGATGGCCGCGTATTAACAAAGCAAAGAGGTGCAGGAATAAGAACACCGCATGCCAATGAGCAGGTTTCAGTAAGATTTAATTATAACAGCGCCCGTATAAAGCCTCTTAAAAAGCCCGGAAGTAACAGCGTAAAGCACTGGTTTAAGGACGCAAAAATAGCGCCTTGGCTTCGAAGTCAAGTGCCGCTTATTTTTTATAATGACGAGCTAGTACAAGTGGTTGGCTATTTTATAAGTGAAAAACATTATGATGAAAATGGTGTTTATTGGGAGTGTAAATAAATGAGTAAACAGCCACATGTTGGATTATCGCTAGTCAATAAAGCGCCACTAGGCATACTATTAACAGCCCTAATAGCGATAGTTGCTAATGTGTTGCTTGATTTGAACATTCTCACTTTAGCGTGTGCTATTTTGGGCGGTGCTGTATCAGCGGTTATATTAATGGCTTATTGGTTAGGTAAAGGAGGCATATTTTTTATATTGGGGGTGAGTTTACCACTCGTTTTAGTGTTATTTACGCCTCTTGATACCGTCACAGCCTTAATAAATTTAGTGAGTGGTTACTTTTTAGGTTTTTGTGTAACACTGACAATTTATAAATTTTTACCTGCAAAGTCTATTGAGTAATAGGGCAAGGGTTTACATAAAAAAGGCTTAGCGGGGGAAGCTAAGCCTTTTAAAAAAGCCTTATAATCAATATGCTTTAGCGCAGTTTCTGCCAGACGCTTTTGCTTTGTACAAGCCTTTATCTGCGCGAGAAAAGATTTCTATATCGCAGTCATTACTCATTGCTAAGGTATAGCCAATACTAACCGTAACTTCATGCTTTGACATTAAGCTAGATTGCTTTACAAATTGCATTATACGTTCAGATACAACCTGATTAGTTTTGAATTCAGGGTCTTCTATTAGTATTGCGAATTCATCGCCACCAAACCTAAATACGGTATCTGTAGCGCGTATACTTGAATTTAATACAGTTGCAAATTCTTTAAGTGTATCGTCGCCAATTTTGTGGCCAAATTTGTCATTTACCTGCTTAAAATTATCTAGGTCAAGTAACATTAGGCTAAAAGGGCGCTGATAACGGCGACAATTTTCAAGCTTTTGAGATAAAATGTCATTAAATTGACTACGGTTGTTTAAACCTGTTAATGAGTCTTTTGTAGCCAATTTAAGCACGCGGCTATACATCATCGCATTACGTAGTGGGTACACTAGCGCAGAGTGAAGCGAGCGTAACTTGCTTTCAATTGCTTTGCCTAAAGGGTACTTACTAAAATATATAAGTTGCCCTAAGTGCTCTCTTCCAATCGTTAAGTCAAAAATATAGGGCGTGCTATTAGTATCGCTTTCAGACGTTTGTGCAGTGCCAAGCGTTGATTGAAACTGCAATCCCGTAAAGTTTAAAAGCTTTTTTGTAAATTTTGCGTATATGGCCAATACATCTTCAATAACTAAACTAGTCTGTAGCTCAGCGACTAACTCGTGTGTTGCCGTTGTTTCATTATTTGGTGTGTGTTCAGCCGAAAACGGCAAAAAGTCGCCGCGACCAGAGACACGTTGCGTCAAAATATGGACATTTTCCATTAAATTCTCCCCCGAGAGTGTTGCTTTGCAAGTATTAAGCGATTTTTGTGCCATATTTTAAAATTAGCTTAAAAACAATTGCTTGCTATAGTTAAACTACATCCCCTAGTTTAATTGAAGCCGGAGGCCAAATTTGCAAAGTACTAATACTCAATTTTTTGGCTTACTTGTCGTTGCCGTTATTTTTGTGTGGTTTTTTAAGCGCATCGGTTTGCCGCCAATTTTGGCGTACCTAGCAACAGGTGTTTTAGCTGGCAGTCATGGCGTTGGATGGCTTGAACATACGCACGAAATAGACTTTGTTGCAGAGCTTGGTATTGTATTTTTGCTTTTTAGCTTAGGGCTTGAGTTTTCAATATCTCGATTAATGGCCATGCGTAATATTGTATTTGGCTTAGGTTCACTGCAGGTGATTGTAACAAGCTTAGTGCTTATTATAATTTTGTACTGTTTAAACTTCAGTTTGCTTACCAGCTTTACTATTGGTTCGATTATGGCGCTGTCTTCAACGGCGGTAGTCGTTAAATTGCTCAAAGAAAGTGGGGAACTTAATCAGCGTAGAGGGCAATTAGCAATCGGTGTATTGTTGTTTCAAGACATTGCCGTAGTCCCTTTACTTATTATTCTTCCTTTATTTGCCACAAGCGATTCACAAACAATTGGGTGGGCGTTAGCATTTTCTCTGACTAAAGGCGCTTTTGTTTGCGTATTACTGTGGGCTATTGGTAAATGGTTACTGCCTAAAGTGTTCAGCGAAATAGCCTTAGTGCGCACTGATGAGCTGTTTGTACTTACTACGCTACTGGTTGCTTTGTTTGCGGGTTTACTAACCTATATGTTTGGCTTATCAATGGCGCTAGGTGCATTTTTGGCCGGGATGATGCTTGGTGAAAGTCATTACAGGCACCAGCTTGAAGCCGATATACGGCCATTTCGCGATATCTTAATGGGGCTTTTTTTTGTTACCGTAGGCATGCAGCTCGATTTACTCTATGTGTTTAGCAATGGTCTTATTATTGTTGGCGCATTATTTGGATTATTGGTTTTAAAAATAGCTGTGGTTGCCATCAGTGCACAACTTATGGGTGAGCGAAAGCAGGACTCATTAGCGTGTGGCATTATGCTGTGGCAAATGGGTGAATTTGGTTTTGTATTAATTGCCTTGGGTAGGCAGCATCAATTATTAACCAGCGAACACATTTCATTTTTAATTGCCCTTGGTGTGTTATCGATGGCGTTAACACCATTTTTAATTGAAAAAACACCCTATATTTTAAGGCGTTTAGGGTTATTAAATAGCCCAAGCATTGCATGGGAAGGTGAGCCACAAGTAAGTGCACTTTACACAAACCATGTAGTCATCTGTGGTTTTTCGAGGGTAGGGCAAACTATAGCGCGCTTTTTAAAGCCAGAAGCTATTGAATATGTTGCTGTTGAAAGTAACCCCATACTTGTTCAAGAAGGTAAGGCTGCAGGTGAGCCTGTAATATTTGGCCACGTTAAACAAAAAGATATTTTAAAGTGTGCGGGCGTAGAGCGAGCGCGGTTGGTGATTATTACATTTACCGAGTTTGAACAAACACAAATAGTGATAGATGCAATAAAGCAAATAGCTCCAGAGGTAAAAATACTTATACGTACCCGAGACGATAGCCAGCTTGAAAAACTACGAGAGCTTGGTGTCACTGAAGTTGTACCAGAAACGCTTGAAGCAAGTTTAATGATAGTCTCGCATGTTTTGTCTATGTCGGGTGTACCCATGAGCCGAATTATTAGGCGAGTGAGTGATGAGCGAAGAAATCGTTATCAATTTTTGCAAAGTTTTTTTACAGGTGAGCATATAAGCAACGATGAAAGTAATTCAGATAAATTAGAGTATTTGCATGTGGTTGCTCTGCCCGATAAAGCACATGCGGTTAATAAAAGTATAAATGAGCTTAATTTAGTAAAGCGCAAGGTATCTATTAAGGCATTACGACGCCAAGACCGAGAAATAGACGCCCCTTCAGATCAAATCATTTTGCTTGCCAACGATATACTCGTTTTACAAGGTAAACCAAGGCGTGTGGAACGCGTAGAACATTTTTTATTAGACGGCATTGAATAAATTAATCGAGCCCTAAAAAAGCTCTTATTTCAGGTAGCTTAGCCATGCCGTCTTGATACCCTATTTCCATTAAGTGCTGGGTATAGCGTTTTTCAAATAATAAGTAACTCGTTAAACTTGATTGAGAGTGCTTTTTAACACCAATAGTACGCAATAATACTTTTATCGCCCATGGCATATCGTTGTAATACTGTGCTGCAATGACATTAAAGTTTTGTGAGGGGTTAATAATAAAGCTATCTATTTGCTTTAGCTCTTGGTGTTTATCTCGTGCAGGTAAAAGCCCCAAAGTGCGGTTTATTCTATCTAAGCGTTCTAAATCTGACTGCATGGTGTCGGTAAATACACTATCAAGCAAGTGTCCGGCTACAGCAGAAAGCCCAGGATAATGCGCAGTATATCCCGGTAGATGCGGCTCTTTAGGTTCATCTACACCAATGATAAATATTTTTTCGGCACCCAAATGTATTGAAGGGCTAAGTGGCGATAGTTGATGTATAGAACCATCACCAAAGTAATGATTATGAATATTCACGCTTGGGAACACCATTGGAATAGCACTTGATGCCATTAAATGCTCAACATTAATGCGTGTTGGGCGGCCTTCTCGTTTAGCTCTTTGCCAAGCTGTTTGTGTATTTGACTGAAAAAAAGCGACTGAATCACCTGTGGTATAGCTTGAGGCTGTAATCGAAAGCGCTTCTAAATAGTTTCGGTGTAAATTACGCTCTATGCGATGCAAGTCTAAAATTTCGTTAAGTAAACCACGTAAAGGGCGGTTGTTAAGCAAGCTTGCTGGTGGGTGGTTAATATGCTCTGATTGAAAGCTAGTTAAAATATTACGCGCAATATGGCCAAATACACTTAAAAAATCACTTTTATACACCATTGAGGTCGAAAAGTTTTTCCAAACAGATTCTAATTTTCGCACTGCTAAGTGCGCACAAGAGGCATAACAAGCCAAGGCCGCAGAGTTTATTGCGCCTGCAGACGTACCATTTATTATTCTAAAAGGAAGAGGTGCCGTACGTGGCATACTATGCGCTAGCGCTTTTAAAACACCTACTTGATACGCCGCTCGAGCACCACCACCAGTGAGTAATAAGGCTGTTTTAGGTTTTTTGGGATCTATTTGCTTAATTTTCATATTGGTGGTTAAACTGTTCAACGTCTTTACTTTATTTATTAACTGTAAGTCTTTAAGCTAGAAGAATCAAAGGTTAACTGTTCATAGAGTTATAACTGTATAATTTAATGCTGAATTCAGCATGTCTAACTTAAGATAACTATTGATTTAATAAAAAACTCGAACAGAATGAATTTAATCCACTTAGCCCACTCTAAGTGATACCGCATTTTTATTTTTTATGGAGTTCGTATGTCAGACTCACCAGATGTTCAAAAACGCTCAACAAACAGTAACTTACTTCTTGCCATTATTACGCTAATTGTTGTTGCTTGTGTGGTTGCATTTGTATTACTCAAACCAAGTGACGAACCGGTTGCGCGCATAGAAGCAACAGAGCCCGTTAAAGAGCGGCCAATAATGGAACTTAAGCCATTAAATGAACCAGATATAATTGAGCCAGAAGAGCCAACAGCAGTTGAACAGCCGGCAGAGCTCGAAGTGCCAGCGCAGCGCATAGTTGAACCCGAACCAGAAGTAGCTACGTTACCTGCCTTAAACGATAGTGATACTATGGTTGTTGCCAAAATTGACGAGTACCTAAGTGACTCTGTGATGAGCCTATTAGTCACTGATGATGTTATTCGTCGAGGTGTTGTTTTTATTGACAACTTAGCTCAAGGCAAAGTAGCTAAAAAACACAACCCTGTTATTAAACCCCAAGAAAGCTTCAGTGTTACCGAAGGGGATATTTTAACAATTGATCCAAATAGTTATGAGCGTTACACACCGTATGTAAAAATTTTTACTAGCATGAGTGCAGCGCAAGTGGTCCGTATGTTTGAAGAGTACCAGCCACTTATTAACGATGCATACACTGAAATTGGTTATGGCGATGACGAGTTTAAACAAACATTGAACGACGCTATCGATTTACTACTTGATACTCCGGAGCCTGAAGGCGCCTTACCACTTTTACGTGACTCAGTAACTTATCAGTATGCGTTTTCAGAGTGGGAGCAACTTCCTGCTGCTCAAAAACAGCTTTTACGCATGGGTCCAGACAACATGAAAAAAGTAAAAGCAGCACTTCGTAATATAAAAGCGCAATTAGAGAGCAAATAACAGTCACAAATTAAATTTAAAAGCCGCGATTGTATATGAAGTATGCAATCGCACCTTCTTTTTTGATTATCCCTTGAATAACACAGTAAAAGTAGAGATAATCTCTTCCGCGCCAACCAAGGCCCTCAATGGTAGTCTTATTGGTCCTCTCGCAACACTAGCAGGCGAACCTGGTCAGGCCCGGAAGGGAGCAGCCACAGTTTGTGACGTGTGTGCCGAGATGTGGCTGGTAAGACTGCCACCCAAATTCCTCATTTGGGTGACTACAGCTAATCAATTTAAAAAACTTTAACCAAATACACACAAGTTTATTTTCTGATATTCCCTATATTTCTGCCATATAGACAACACTTAGATATTGCGCAATAATGAAATAATACGTTAACGTTAACGCTACACATGTTAAATCAGATGCCCAAGGGTTGTTGTAATGTCTCAAAGAAGTAAGTGGGCACTAGCTATTTTATTAGGGTTAATAGGCGGGTTGGTTAACCTTTTACCCCTGTATTTTTTCGATAGTTCTGAATTTTTATTTGGACAATTTTTTGTTTTATGCAGCTTAGTATTCACTGGGCTGCGTTATTCCTGCCTTACGCTCGCAATTGTCTCAAGCTTTTTACTCTATAGGTGGGGGCACTGTTGGCCCAGCATAGTTTATTTGTTGGAGCTTTTATGGCTTTATATTTTTTGTTTAAGACGCTTTAAACCTATTTTACCCTTAGGTGCCGTATTTTGGTTTTTAGTTGGGCTGCCTATCATTTGGGGTATAGGCCAGTTTGTAATGGATTTAGCATCGCTAACGCTTATTGTTGCAGTGTTTAAATACCTGGTAAATGCATTAATAAGCTTAGCACTCGTTGATTTGATGAGCATATTTGTTCCCTTTGCTAGTCGTGCTTATCAAGGACGCCCACTAGCCCGTATTCTTAGCTATGTTGTCAGCGTAATTATTGTTTTGGTTGTCCTTATTACAAGTGTTTTTTTGGTGAACGATCATCACTCACGCATAGAGTATGAGGTAAATGCTCAGCTTGAAGAAAAAGCAAAATCAATTAGCACACAGTTGAATGACTATTTACAGTTTCATAAAAACGCGGTGGTAATGAGCAGTGATGCCATAGGTGGTGGAATTACTATACAACAACAGTTAACGCAGTTAATGGATTTATACCCAGGTTTTACTACAAGCTTATATGCAATGCCAAATGGCTATGTTGCTAAAAGTATTCCCAGCACATTATTAGAAGGACTTAGTGAAGAAAAGCGTTTTGTTAACGACCGCCCTTATTTCTCTCAAGCTAAACAGTATCCTCAAGGTTATAGCAGTGGTGTGTTTCAGGGGCGTGGCCTTGGTAATGAACCTATAGTTGCACTTTCTGCCCCTATTTACAGAAATGATGAGTTTTATGGTGTAGTGGAAGGGTCGTTAAAGCTTGAACGTTTAGAGCAATATATACCGAATTTGTTTAACCAAACTGGTGAGCTAATTATACTCGATGCTGAGCAAAGGATTGTTTTTAGCTCATTAGCACAATTTGACATTTTGGCTGACTTTAAAACTTTAGATTTTACGATAAGTAACTTGGGCGATAATCAACTGTTCCGTTCTGTTAATAATGAAGTATTTCATACCAATCAGTATGTTGATACTGTTAGTAAATGGCAGGTCATCACGTTTTACAATCGTAAGCACTTAACAAAGGTAGTAGCAAGTGCTTGGTTACCAACAATATTATTTAGTGCAGTGTTGATATTTTTAGTGGTGTTGTTTATACATCATTTGTCTAACTTATTAGTTCAGCCAATTATTGGTTTAACTAACTTAATGCATGGTTTTGATAAATCAGAAAAACAACATTTTAATACAGAGTCTAGTTGGTACGAAGTACTGCAGCTACAAGAGCAGTTTAAGATGCTGGGAAGTGCGTTAAGGGACTCAATAGAGAGCTTACAAGCGTCTAATATTAAAAATCAGGATCTAAATAAACAGCTAAGCCAATTTAACCAGCAATTGGAAGTTAAAGTGGCAGAGCAAACAGATGAGCTAACAAAAGCAGTTAAATCTGCTAATGAAGCTAATAAAGCTAAGTCACAGTTTTTGGCCAATATGAGTCATGAACTGCGCACGCCTATGAACGGGATCTTAGGTATGGGTGAGGTATTACTTCGTGATACCACCCTTACCGATGAGCAGCGTGACCTTCTTGAAACACAACAAAAAAGCTCAAAAAATTTACTACAAATATTAAATGATATTTTAGATTTTTCTAAAATTGAAGCTAACGCTATGCAAATAAGCCCCCGTGCTACTTTGCTTGCTCCGTTTATAGAAAATATACACTCGTTATTCTCACCCATTATTCATTCTAACAATGTTGAGTTTATTATTCAGCGCAGCCCAGACTTGCCTGATTGCTTAAATGTAGATGACTTACGTTTAAATCAAATAATTATTAACTTATTGTCAAATGCACAAAAGTTTACTCAGGCTGGGTTTGTGCGTTTATCGTTTGATTACAAAGATGAGCAACTGACGGTAAGTGTGTCTGATAGCGGAATTGGGATTGAAAAAGAGCAGCAACTATTACTTTTTAGTGAGTTTACCCAAGCAGATGCTAGCGTAGCTCGTAAGTATGGCGGTACAGGGCTTGGGCTGGCTATTTGCCAAGGTTTGATTAAAAAAATGGAGGGTGAAATAACCCTCAATAGCGTGCCAGGTTTGGGCAGTACGATTAAGTTTTCGATACATGCACCTGAAGCGAAAATTGTCGATTTAGCAAAACGTGTACAAGAGCAATCTTTACCAGATTTGATCAATAAGCATATTTTGCTAGTAGAAGACAATCCGATAAATCGCCAAGTAATTGCAAAAATGCTAGAGCCAACAGCTGTTACTATTACAATGGCAAACGACGGTTTAGAAGCGCTTAAAACATTAAAAAGTAATGTGTTTGATTTAATTTTAATGGACTGTCAAATGCCTAATATGGACGGTTATGAATGTACTATACGCATTCGCGAAAATGAAATAGGGGAAGATAAAAGGGTTCCAATTATCGCTATTACAGCCAATGCATATGAAGAAGATAAGCAGCGTTGTTTAGATGTAGGTATGGATGACTTTATTTCAAAACCGGTTAACTCTCAGGGGCTATATAGTGTTATTGCTAATAACCTTACAAAGATAAGTTAAGTATAATTGATAAAGGCCAGACAAAATATGGCCTTTATGAATGGCGCTTTAATTTTATATAAAATCGAGAGTAAGCAGTAACCTAGGGGCGCTATTAGTTCCAGCCAACGGTGGCGAGCGATGCACTAAACCTGCGCCTTCGTTTTCATCCCAGTATTCGCCTTTAAGCAGTGCAACATCGCCTTCTGTTAGCTGGTTAATATTATTTAGGCTTTTAATTAAGCCAGACTCCTCATCAGGCTTACCTAAATTACCAGTACCGAGCTTTGAGCGGCTTACATCGCTGTGATTTAACCACTGCGTTGCAACGCCGTGATAAGTAGTCACTAGCCGACACGGAATTTTGTCTACGTGAAAGCGCGGGCACATGGGTCTATCTAATATTTTTAACCTCAAACCGGCGTGTTTTAAATCAAATAGGCAGCAAAACATTTCAACCAACAGTGTGATGTCTTCACACAAAGCTTTAATTTAATCGCGGTTATTATCTTCTGGCTTAAGCGCTTTTATTAATTGATCAAACGCATCATCGGGCGATACCGCAAGCTCAATTGGTTTTAAAGCATTAGCGCTAATGAGTGTATTAACGGCACTTGTTAATGTTTGCTCAAGGTCTCTTTGCCAAATAACAATGTTAGTATCTTGGTTATAAATTTGTGGCAATACATTGGCATTACTCTCTATAGCTGCTCTTCGGTATAGCGGTTCAGCCGGTTTTACTTGGGCTGTTATTGGGGCTAGGGCATTCATTACTCTTCCTCCCAAATAGGAAACGGGTCATTAAAGGTTTTCCAAAAATCTTTACCTTTTAGAACAGCATCTTCTGGGAGTAGGCAGTCATCAAGCGCTTTAATCATGGCTTTTTTATCTAACGACTGACCAATAAAAACAAGCTCTTGGCGCATGTCACCAAAGGGCTCTAACCACTTACTGTTTATATCAGCAAGTAGTTCGGGCTCTGTGGGCCAGTCTTTTTTAGGAATTGCTTTATAAAACATGCCTGCAAACCCGTAATGCGCTATACCGCCAGCTTGGCTCCACTGCGCGCAAAATAAAGGGCGCGTTGCGAGCCAAAAATAACCTTTAGAACGAATGAGCTTGCCAAATTGCTCGGTATTGTGCAAAAAGTTATAAAACTTTTCTGGGGCAAATGGGCGGCGCGCAGTGTAATTAAAGCTGCTAATACCATACTCTTCGGTTTCGGGAATATGTTCACCACGCATTTCTTTAAGCCAACCCGGTGCTTGTTGGGCACGTTCAAAATTAAATAAACCGGTGTTTAGCACTTCGTTAATATTAATATGGCCGTTTGAAATAGGAATAATGTTAGCTTGAGTATTGAGCGTATTTAAAATGGCAGTGAGTCTATTTAATTCATCGTTTGTAATTAAATCAGTTTTACTAATTAAAATAACATCGGCAAATTCAACTTGGTCAACAAGTAAGTCGGCAACGCTTCGCTCGTCGTCTTCTCCTAATGATTCGCCGGTATCTTGTAAATCATTTGCTTGCTCGTAGTCGTTTAAAAAGTTAACGGCGTCAACCACTGTTACCATGGTATCGAGGGTGGCAACATCACTAAGTGAAACCCCGTTTTCGTCGGCAAAGGTAAATGTTTCTGCAACGGGGAGGGGCTCAGATATGCCTGTAGATTCAATGACGAGGTAATCAAAACGCCCATCATTGGCAAATTTGCCCACTTCAATAAGTAAGTCTTCTCGTAGGGTACAGCAAATACAACCGTTACTCATCTCGACCAGTTTTTCATTACTGTAATTGAGCGATACACCACTTTTAATAGTGGATGCATCGATATTTATATCGCTCATATCGTTTACTATAACGGCGACTTTTTTACCTTGTCTGTTATTAAGAATATGGCTAAGAACGGTTGTTTTACCAGCCCCCAAAAAACCTGATAACACTGTGACGGGCAGTTTATTTATCATTTAATAATCTTACTAAATTGCAATTTGGATATGTTATATTATATCAATACCGTATTCCAGTAATGCTAATTAATTTATTCAAAACTGAGCTGCAGATTTAGTGTATTGCTCAAAACTCTTCATACGAAAAATAAAGGTGAATATGAAATTATTCACATTGCACATAGCAATGATAGTCGTTATCATTTGTATTGCCTTGTAATTATCTTCTCTGGATCAACATGTTTAACCAAAAATATTTGGCGCTCAGTATTGCTGCGTCTTTTTCTGCTTTTTCTAATGTGGCATTTGCCGAGCAAAATAACGAAATTGAAACAATTGAAGTAACAGGCCGTGCTCAGCAGTTTTACCTAGAAACCGAAAGTAAAATTGGGACTAAAACGGATTTAGATCTTATTAAATTACCGCAATCTGCGCAGGTATTAACCGAGCAACTTATTATTGACCAAGCCGCGCGCGATATTACCGATTTATACCGCTCAATAGCCGGGGTAAGTGAGTATAGTTATTCAGGCGTTACTTTTCGTGGTTTTAGAGACGATGCCAATGTATTTTACGATGGCGTACGTGGCGATCCGTACTCGGGCTTTGGTGTACCGCAATTATTTAATGTAGCGCGTGTAGAAGTATTAAAAGGCCCAGCCTCTGCGTTATATGGTGGTGGTGAGCCAGGCGGTATGATCAACTATGTGACTAAAAAGCCTTCGTACACGCAAAGCAAAGAGCTAAAAATAACGCTTGGCAATTACAACACGCGTGGTGCCTCACTTGATATGACCGGCGGTTTAACCGACACCATGGCGTATCGTGTAGGTGGTTATTACGAAGAGCAAGACAGCTTTCGTAATAATGCAGATTCAAAAAACAGTGAGTTTACCGGTGGTTTATTATTTGATTTAACAGATTCAACCACACTAACCACCACTGTTGACTACATCAAACAAGACTTAGGCGGTAACCGTTTACGTGGTGTACCGGTAGATGACAACGGTAATTTTTTAGTTGACCCTAGTTACAACGCAAATGAAGCATTTGACTACCAAGACATGGAAGCGTTAGTGCTGCAAGGTAAGCTAAAGCATTACTTTAATGATGATTTTTCTGTAAGTAGCACACTGCGTTACATGGATAACGAACGCGACCAAGCTTATCATGAGTCGCAAAACTGGGTAGATGTAAACGGCGATGGTGAAGCCAACATTGATGACGAAACCATTAAACGCGAATACCGAAAGCAATACCGCGCCAACGAAGAAACAAGCTTAACCACCGACTTTGTTTATAGCTTTGAGCAAGGCCAATTAGCGCACCAAGTATTGTTTGGTGGCGACTACCACATAGTCGATACCGAGTACGATTACTTACGCGCCCGTTATGAAGCAGACGGTGTGGCTAACTTAAACATATTTGACTTAAATTACGGCGAAACCGACCCAAGTACTTATAACCTGACAGACATGAACCGCGATGGTGTTGATACTGACCGTTTTGGACTATACGTACAAGATGTTGTAAGCATTAACGAGCAATGGACAGTTATTGCAGGCTTGCGCTATGACCATTTTAAAGAGCTAAACAAAGAAACCGGTTACAGTTACTCAGATAACGATGTAACACCGCGCGTGGCTGTTACATACCAACCTGTTGAAAACACATCGGTATACATAAATTACTCAGAAAGCTTTAACCCCGCATCATCAGGCGATCAAGAAGATGTAGAGGGCGAGGGCAATTTAACCCCAGAAACCGGTAAACAAACCGAAATTGGTATGAAAAACCAATGGCTTAATGGCAAAATTATGAGCACCTTTGCTATTTACCAAATTAATAAAGAAAACGTAGTAATGAGTAACCCAGACGACACTGGCGCGGGTGACGGCATTGCAGCGCTTTTAAATATAGGTGAGGTAGAAAGCCGTGGGTTTGAAACAACGCTGGTGGGCGATTTAACCGAGCACTGGACGCTAACTGCTAACTACGCATATAACGATACACTGGTTGTTGAGGGTGTAACGGGCGATACTATTTCAAGCACCTACGGTGATGGCTCTCGTTTTGCTAATGCCCCGCGCCACCAAGCTGGTTTATGGTCGCGTTTTGCGCTTGATAGCATCGACTCGTCTATAGCATTTGGCGCAAATTACGTAAGCGAGCAAATAAGCCAAGACGGCCAAAAAGTTAAACCCTTTACCGTATTTGACATGAGCTGGAGTACCCGCTTTGACGATGTGTTATTAAGCGTAAATATTAATAATATATTTGATAAAGAATATGCAGTAAGTGGCTTTAGTGAGCGTAACGGCCACTTCCCGGGCAGCCCACGTGAAATAGTAGGCCAAGTAACCTATAAATTTTAAAGTAAATTAAGCGCGAGCTTATCTCGCGCTTAATTTTTATCACTATTAAAATTAGCGGCTTCTTGCGCTGTGTTAATAGCTGTAATAGGAAAGGGGATCACAATACCTTCTTGGTTATAGCGTTTGTGCAGCGCTTTAATAAAAGCAGATTTAACCCAAAACCGATTAAAGTACTCTTTTGCGCGCAGCATTACGGTAAAATTAATACTTGAGTTATCAAAGGTGTGATACACCACAAAGGTATTGTAATCATCAACGCCCCACTCATGGTCAATCAGTATTTGGCGCGCAACTTCAAGCGTTACTTGTTCTACAAACTCTAAGTCTGAGCTGTAGTGAACGCTTACATCAACAGGTACACTCAGCTCTTTTTCGGGGTAAAAGTAATTAATAATACGCGATTTAGAAAGCTGACTATTAGGAATAATAATCATATTATTTGGCAGCATTTTAACCCACGTAGAGCGCCAACCAATTTTTTCTACAAAGCCTTGCTCCTTTGACTCAAGCTCAATAAAATCACCTACGCGTATGGGTTTATCTATAACGAGCTGTACGCCCGAAAAAAAGTTTTCAAGGGTGGGTTGCAGAGCAAGTGCCACCGCCAATGACGTAATACCAAGAGATGCAATAATAGGTGTAATTGAAATACCCAATGTGCCTAATAAAACCAACAACCCTACTGAAAACAATGTAACGCGAATAACCCCCTTAATAATACTTTGAGAATTGAATATAACGGCAGATTGTTTAGCGTAGTGATTAACCGTGCCAATAATAAAGTGATTTAAAAAGAAAATAAGTGCAAGTAAAGCTAATACAATATTGATGCTGTTGAACGGAATTCGGTTCGCTAACTCGGGGTCAATAACGAATGTATCGTGCTCCAAAATGGTGATTAGCACAATAAATGTGCAAAGTGTGAGTGGTTTAGATATTGAATCAAGAAGTAGGGTATCGAAGGTAAAAGTGGTTTTTGATGTCCACTTTTGTAACCAATACATTATAAAAAAACGAATAAAAAACAAGAGTATAGTTATGATTGAAAGGTAAGCTACTGTACTCAACCAAGGGGTGTTATTAATAACATCAAGCGTATTTTTGAGCATAACTTAAACCTAATAAATATATTTATATTTATTACAGCAAGTTATGTACCTATGTTTAGAATAAAAAAAGTGTATTGCCGAGACAAGCTCGGCAATAGTCGCTTATATTTTTTTAGCCAACCACATTCCACTCAACACGGAGGCAAAAAACAGCCAAAACTCCATTTTGAGTGACACTAACTGAACCAAGCCTGGGCCTGGGCAAATACCACTCAATCCCCACCCTAAACCAAACAAAACAGAGCCCGTAATTAATCTACGATCTACATTTTTTAGATTACTCAGGCTAAATGTTTCACCAAATAAAGGGCTGTCTTTTTTAGAAACCCAAAACCACGCCAACATCATTATTCCCATGGCTACAGCCATTACAATAATTAAACTGCCATCCCAGTTCTCGCCAAAGGTTAAAAAATTGAGTACTTTATCAGGGTTAGTCATTCCACTAATAATAAGACCAATGCCGAAAATAAAGCCTAAAAACACCGATGTAATTGCTTTCATGTTTTATCCAATTAAGTTAGCAGTGATAACGGCAACAAGCATAAACACACATGTTGAAACCCAAGAGCGAGTAGAAAAACGCGACATACCACACACGCCATGCCCGCTTGTACAACCATTAGCAAGTGAAGTACCTACACCCACTAAAAGTCCCGCTACAATAATTAACCAAGAGGGTATATTTAAATCGCCCTCTAATAATTCAGGTGCAATAAATGAGGTAGCAACGCCTGCAATTAGTAAGCCTGCAATAAAGCATACTTTCCATACATTATCGGATTTTAATGGGGTGAACAGCGATTTAACTAATCCTGAAATACCGGCTACTTTGCCAAATAAAACCAGTAATAGTGCGCAGGCTATGCCTATTAAAGCACCGCCTAAAGCGGCTGAAATGGGCGTAAATTCGGTTACCATTTTAAATCCCCCAAACAATAGATACACCAACACCAGACTGCTGCATTTCAATTGATAATTGTTGGTTAGGCGCTAAAAAGTTTGCACCCGATACTTTTTTAGCTGGCGAGTAAAAAGCCATAGCGTTTAATTGTACTTTTTCGCTAACTTCATGACTAAAACCCGTTGTAAAATGCCACTCTTGTACACCCGGCGCTAAAATATTAAATAACACCTCAGACGATGGAATAGGCTGTTGCGTGTATGAAACACCAAAGCGAATTTTTTGTTTTGCAGTGCGCTGCCACTGATAGCCTAATTTATATATATCCATATCTTCCCAGCCAAACCCTGCACCTGCGCTTGCACCTAAAGGTGCAGACATTAAGTTACTCATTGGATTGGCAATGCTTTTAACTTCACTGTAGTTTATTTTTTGCCAATCAAATACAACTTGGTTTGTAGGCGTTAACTTATAAGCGGCACCAATTTGAATCGAGCTTGGTAAATCAAAGCCACCGTTTTCTGCGAATAAACCTTTATAGCTATCAAACTCTTCCATAGACACCGATGAGCGGTAACTGGCACCCCAGCTAAACGATGTGCCTACGGTTTGAGTTATACCTACTTGTACACCTAAACCTGTGCTGGTGTCGGTGTCATTATTTGTAAGCGCTTGGGGCGATTGCGAAAAAGGCGCAAAGTTTCCAAGGCCTGTCGCTTTAAACTGTTGCACAACATAAATAGGTGAACCCCCACTTTTGTTTGCTCATTTAACTGGTAGTTAATAGTTGGGCTAATAAACATCTGCTTTAAATCAACGCCAGTCGTGCCAGCATAAAATGTGCCTTCGGGTTCTGACTCGGCGTTGTAGTCGGTGTTCATGCCGCCATTGCCGTAAACTAATAAGCCAATATTTATTTTGTCATTGAGCTGGTGGCCAATGGCAAATTCAGGAATGGCAAATAACGTGTTATCACTTTTTTGGGTTTTTGCTTCAAGATAAAGCGCATTAGGATAAAACGTATCTACAGATGAAGCTGTGTATTTTCTATCAGGTGAAAATAACTCTAACCCAACTGAAATTTCAGTGTCATTTACATTAAAGCTAGCAGGATTATTTGCACCCGACATCAACTCTTCCGATAGCGCAACACCCGCACCTGCCATGCCTTTGTGGGTCATGCCATAACCATGAGTAAAATACCCATTGGTAGCAAGTACGTTAAAAGAACCTAGGGTAAAGGTTAGGGCCAAACCAGATACTAACTTATTTTTCATTTTGACAGACATACGTAGTTGGAAAAGGCGGACAATAGCTAATTTTCTATATTCAAAAAAGGAATTTAAATCGATTACTTATAGTAAAAAAGAATATTAAGGGTGGGTAGTGAATCCAATATTTAGCGCAGTAACTTCTTAATCCTTGCATACAACTGTTGAATCAATCATTTAACTAAAAAACACAAAGCGGTGAGAGGGTTCACCGCTTTTTATTGGGCTAATTACATAGACTCAAGTGTTTTACCTCGGGTCTCTTTAATGTATTTAACAACAAAAAATATACTAATAAGTGCCGATAACGCATAAAAGCCGTACGCACCTGCAAGGCCAATATTAGCCAGCATAATAGGGAAGGTCATGGTAATGGCAAAGTTAGCAATCCACTGTGCGCTTGCAGCAACAGCAAGCGCTGCGCCGCGAATACGGTTATTAAACATCTCGCCTAATAACACCCACACAACCGGGCCCCAACTTAAACCAAAAAATACCACAAATAAGTTAGCCATTATAAGCGCAAACGTACCCATGTTATCGCTAAGTGCAAGCTTGCCTGCTTCATCAAGGCCTGCGCTGCCAAATATATAAGTAAGCGCACTTAAGCTAATAAACATACCCACACTGCCCACAAGTAAAAGTGGTTTCCGACCAATTTTGTCAACAAGGGCAATAGCAATAAAGGTCGATACAATATTAGTAGTACCCGCTAATACATTTATAAATAGCGATTGCGACTCGTCAAACCCAGCAGCTTGCCAAAGCTCAGAGCCGTAATAAAATACCACGTTAATACCTACAAATTGCTGAAATACACTCAGCGCAACACCCGCCCAAACAATTGGGTGTACTTTTTTACTGCCATCAATAAATAAATCACGAATACTCGGCTTTTTATCGCTATGCAAAGAGCTTTTAACATCGCTTATTTGCGCATCAGCACTGTCGTTCGAAATTTTACTAAATACCGTTTTTGCATCGTCTACTTTACCTTGCGCCACTAAATAACGAGGCGACTCAGGAATAAACAACACACCCACTAAAAACAGTATTGCAGGCACAAGCTCAACCCAAAACATCCAGCGCCAAGCGGCTATATCAAGCATTAAAATGTTTTGCGCACTACCTGCCGCATCAGCAATTAAATAATTACTTAAAAACGCAGCAAATAAACCCAATACAATAGCGAGTTGTTGTAATGTAGCTAAACGACCACGAAGGGCTGGTGGTGCAACCTCTGCAATATAAGCTGGCGCCAATACCGATGCAGCACCAATACCTAAACCACCAAATAAGCGGTAAAAAATAAACTCGCCCGAGCTTTCGCTAATGCCCGAGCCAAACGCACTAATGGCAAAAATAATCGCGGTGATGATCATAATTGCGCGGCGACCAAACCTATCAGCCAGCGGCCCCGCAGCAAGTGCCCCCACGGCGCACCCTAATAATACCGATGCCACATTGAAGCCCGTAGCCACACTGCTTGAATTAAACGCATTGCCGAGCGCCGACACCGTGCCGTTAATAACGCCCGAGTCAAAACCAAATAAAAAGCCACCAATAGCAGCCACGGCCGATATAAAAATTACATAAAAAAGAGAGCATGTGCCCAATGTGTGCGCCGAGCTATTACTGCTCGGCGAGATAGGTGATGTCATAATTGTGTGTCCTGGTTTTTATTATTGTGTACTTTACTAAATTGAGACGTGTGGTGCAGCGTATTTTAGGCGAATTTTATCTGGGCTAACTCTCTCATAATCAATATTAAAATTATTGTTTAATACTTCTAATAGTCCTTTAATATCGCCCGTTTTGAACATGCCAGCTACTTGTACTTGTTTGAGACGGTCATCTTCTGAAAGCTCAAAATCTATGTTTGTATAGCGGCTGATTTCAGCCATTGCTTCAGCAAGTGATTCACCTCTAAATATTAAGCTACCTTTGCGCCACGATAATCTAGCGGCTACATCCATAGGATCAACTTTTTCGACCGCTTTAGCAATTTTACCTTTAAAGCTTAAATCAAGTTTTTCTCCCTTTGACACCGAAGTTGAATTATTTGATAAATACTGTCCTTGTTTATTAGTCCCCAGGGAAAGGTTGGGTAACGATTCGGCTTTTTGCTCTGCAACAAGGACTTTGCCATCTGTCACAATGAGTTCTATTTGCTTTTGACCTACTTCTACATTAAATGCAGTACCAACAGCCTGAATAACTTTATCACCAGCGATAACACTTAAAGGACGCGTTTTATCGTGAGCTACGTCTATATGAATTTCGCCACGCAGTAAATTTATTACGCGAGAGTGTTGGGTATACCTCACTTGAACGAAGCTATTTGTGTTTAAGGTGATTTTGCTTTTATCAGAAAGCAGTATGTCCTTACTTTCACCTACGTCGGTTTGAAAATTAAGTTGTTTAGCAACCACTGCTGACTGATTAACTGGGTAAAAAAATGAAAAGTTAAACGCTTCTTGAAAAAGGCTAAGTACAACAGCTAATAAAATAGAAGCAGCAGTTGCACCCAACCACATAGGGAGACGTTTTTGTTTTATTGGTGTTTGTGGAAATAAATCTGACAAACGACTGAGATCGTCCATTTTATCCCACAGCTTTGCTACCTCAAGTAACACTTCTACATTTTTATAAGATTGTGCTAACCATTGCTTTAGCGCTTGCTCTTCAGATTTAGTCAATCCACGATCAAGTTTAGCCAGCCACTCACTGGCTTCATCAAGGCGCGAATCGTCGCTAGTGTTTCGCTCGTTTATGTGATGAATATTAGTCATTCCTACCTCCTGCATTTAGCTGGGAAGAAGTATTTGGTTGCTCATAAACACTTTTTTTAGATTGACGCATAAATTGCGTACAACGTTTCATGCCTGTTGCTATATGTTTTTCCACGGTACTTTCACTAAGGTTTAATTGAGCAGCAATTTCTCGCTGCGAATAACCATACACTTTTTTTAATACAAACACTTTGCGGCACTGCACAGGTAAAAGCCGTATGGCTTCACAAAAATTAGAAAACTCACTATCGGTTAGTGCTTTTTCATACATTTCGTCTTGCTGATGCTCCGCTAAGAGTTGCTCTAACGCTTCCATGTTGTCGATCCCATCGACTAGGCGTATATTGGCTTGCTTTTGGTAATCGAGCGCTAAATTTCGCGCCGTTTTATAAATAAAAGATTTTGGTGAGCTTATGTTTTCAGTGTTTTTAATCTGACAAATTCGCACATAAGTTTCTTGCACTATATCTTCAATTTCATGTGGCGGCACTATGCGTGCAACTACATTTGAGAGACTTTTGCGCGAGGCCAAATAGACCTTATAAAAAAGTGTGTCTTTCGTCATTTAGTGTGTGTCTCGTGTGTGTGTTTACGGCAATTATTGTTATTGTTTTGCCACTACAAACTAAGACGAATGGTAAGAAAAAATCCGCCATTAAATTTAAAAAATAAATCAGCATTTTATTTTTTAAATTTAATGTTCATTAACCGCACGGGGCATAAAGCTTGTAATGTAATGGCGAAGTGTACTACAGTTTTTTTCATTACAAATACCTCACCAGGTACTGATTATTCATTTTAAAAACTTTAACTTTTTAATTAATAAGTAAAAAATGGCAATTTGGACTGTATTTTTAATCGTTTAAAAATACAAGTAAACGCGCTAACAATAAAAATAATCAAGGCAAAAACAAATTAGCATGGCAAGTCAAAAAAATAATTTATTTAAAAAAAATAAAAAATATTTATGGAGGAAAATAAAAAGTCACTCGTCTTTGTTCAGTGTATGGCCAAAAACTATACACAAGGAATATGTGCATTTGCCGCTTTGTTTACCAATTTATGTGCTGGTTTTTAGCTTATTCACCACCGAGTTAAAAGCGAGCCCTGTAAACGACAAAGCAGTGTTTAATATTCCCAGACAAAGGGCCGATTTATCGCTAATAAATTTTGCCGAGCAAGCCGATATTACTTTGCTTTTTCCGCTGGATAAAATTCAGCAGTTACAAACAAATACTATTGCTGGCGAGTATTCAATAATAAACGCATTACAGATTTTACTCGATGGCACAGGGTTGCAACCGCATGTTAGCGAAGATGGGCAAATATCTATTTTAATAGATCCAAGCTTCGAGAGAACTGACAACATGGCTAACTATAAAAAAAATGGCGTGTCGAGTGCTGTACTAGCTGTACTAAGCACAATGGCAACGCTCCCTGCAGTAGCAGAGACAGCAGCACAAGAACCAGAAATAATTGAAGTACGCGGAATTAGAGGCTCGCTTGGCCGAGCTATGGATGCCAAAAGAGAAGCGGGTGGCGTGGTTGACTCCATTTCAGCTGAAGATATTGGTAAATTTCCTGACACAAATTTAGCTGAGTCTTTACAGCGTATTACAGGGGTTTCAATAGACCGTTCAGGCGGTGAAGGGCAGCTCATTACAGTACGTGGTTTTGGCCCTCAGTTTAATACAGTGCTCGTAAATGGACGCCAAATGGCCTCTGAAAATCAAAGCCGTGCCTTTAGTTTTGATACCATTGCATCAGAGCTGGTTAAAAGCTTAGACGTATTTAAAACCTCAACAGCCACAAAGCAGTCAGGTGGTATTGGTTCAACAGTCAATGTAAATACAGCGCGCCCATTTGCTATTAATGGCTTTAAAGTTGCGGGAAGTGTTAAGGGTATTTACGATGAAAATAGTGAAGAAACCACACCTGAGATATCTGGGTTAATCAGCAATACGTTTAATGATGACACACTGGGTGTGTTATTTGCTGTTTCTCGCCAAGAGCGCGAAACACGCTTAAACCAGGCGCAGGTAGATGGCTGGTTAGAAAATGTAGGCGTCCCAAACCCGCAAACTCAAAGCGGGCAAGCATACACCGGTAATATTTTTTCGCCGCGTAACTATGATCATAAAGTAACAACAGAAACACGTACACGTACTAATGCAAATTTAGTTATACAGTATGCACCCTCAGATGATTTAGTCATAACAGCTGATGGGCTTTATTCTGATTTCGATGTAGAAGCAGACACCACGTCATACGGGCATTGGTTTACAGCGCCAAACATAGAAGGCTTTGGCGGGGCTGCAGGACCTACTGTTGATGAAAATGGTACTGTGGTTGATTTATATCAAGAGGTAGGCCTTGCTACTGATATGCACGCTAAAAAGTTTGATCGCTTAACAAGCTCTAGCGCATTAGGTTTAAACTTTGATTGGCATGTAAACGATAATTTAAATATGAAATTTGATTTAAGCCACTCAAAGGCTGAGCGTGAGGCTAATAATGGTGGCGGGGATCAGTTATCGTTGATTGGCTATGCTAATCGAGTTCGATTTGAAGTGGATGGCGGTATTTTACCTTATGCGAGTGAGTTTGCCTCTGCTAACCCTAACATTTATAGCGGCCAGCAAGAGCTGGACGGTGTTGCTTATAACCCTGCAGTTACACCTGATGGCGTATCAAACTATTTAGATACAGCCAATAGCCGAGCACATGTAATGCTACGCCGTGGTTGGGCTGTAGAAGATACCGTGGATCAGTTTCGTTGGGATAGCATTTGGCATAACGATGGTAGCTCAGGCCTAGTTTCGGTCAAGTTTGGTGCTATGTATTCAACTGAAACTAAAAACCTTGATCGTTGGGATAACGAAGGTGTTGGTATTCACTGTACTTTTTGTGGTTACCCAGATGACCCAAGTATGGATGGTTTAGCGCAATTTGTATTTGACGCAGGAGATGACTTTTTATCTGATGTGAGCGGCAGCGGTCGTATGCCAACGTCATGGCTTGCACATGATGGTGAGGCAAACTTTGCGTACCTTGAGCAAATAGCTGCAGCGAATGGTCAACCTATTAGTTTTGATGCAGTTAAACGTAATAAGTCGTTTGAGATAACTGAAGATACGTTCTCGTTTTATACTGAGTTTGATTTTGAAGCTGAGCTTGCAGGCATGCCTTTATACGCAACAGCGGGCTTTAGATACGAAAGCACTGATGTAAACGTAAAGGGGACCGATGAGCCGGTTAGTGCGTTAACCATTCTAGATAAAACAGAAATGCTCGCTAACTTTGGCGCTGTAGAAAATATCTCAGCAAGTTCAGATTACGAAGCGATTTTACCTAACTTTAGTGTAAAGCTTGAAATAAACGATGAGCTAATAGCACGTGCTGCGGTATCACAAACAATTACACGGCCAACGCTCGATAGTATGTCGCCTGTAACAGTTATTGAAACAACTCGTCAAGGCGGCAATTTAACATCAAGCTCTGGTAACCCAGCGCTTGAGCCATTTACCTCTGATAACTTAGATTTATCGTTGGAGTGGTATTACGCTGATGCCAGTTATTTATCTGCGGGTTACTTTAGAAAAAATGTTGCTAACTTCATTATTAATACGACCGAAGACTTAACTTTTGAATTGTCTGGCGGCGGATTGTTAACTGACCCCTCTACAGGTAACGATGTAGACAACCCTGATGCTGCCGACTCGACGGCTGTATTCACTAATACATTGCCCAATAATAGCGAATCGGCGATTGTTGATGGCTGGGAAGTCGCCTTACAACATAGTTTTGATAGTGGCTTTGGATTTATGGTTAATGCAACATTTGTAGACAGCGATGCAGAGTTAGACTCTGCAGATATAACTCAAGTTTTTGCATTAACAGGCTTAAGCGACTCTTATAATGTGGTTGGCTTTTATGAGAATGGACCATTTCAAGCGCGTTTAGCCTATAACTGGCGCGATAGCTTTGTACAGTCACTTACACAGCTAAATGGTGATGGTGTGACAATTGTGGAAGATTACGCACAACTTGATGCTAGCGGCAGCTATGACATTACCGAAAATGTATCGGTATTTTTTGAAGGTATTAACTTAACCGAAGAATACGTGCACAAGCGTGGTCGTTTTTCTAATCAATTATTGTTGGTTGAAGATAGCGGACGACGTTTTGCGTTAGGTATTCGCGGTAGTTTTTAACTTTAATTAATAAAGTGGCTTTTACATTTAGTAATAGCCACTTTTTAACTATGCCTTTATAGGTAACAAGTATGAACCAGCAAAATAAAAAAATAAAAACAGTGGTTGTCGTTGGTGGTGGTATAGCGGGCTGGCTAACAGCCGGACGATTAGCGGCGCACCACAAAAGTAATACCCCGGATGGCCTTAATGTTGTTCTCGTTGAGTCTCCAAATGTACCAATTATAGGTGTTGGGGAAGGTACTTGGCCTACCATGCGCAGTACATTAATAGCACTTGGTATTAGCGAAACTGATTTTATACGCGAGTGTGAAGCAAGCTTTAAGCAAGGAGCAAAATTTGCCAAGTGGGTGGATGGCTCCGAGGATGATTTTTATTATCACCCATTAGTTTTGCCACAGGGCTTTTCAAAAACAGATATGGCTGGCCACTGGTTAAATAACGCCGCTGAGTCAACGTCTTTTTCAAACGCAGTGTGTTACCAAGAAGCTATTTGTGAGCAAGGACTTGCCCCTAAAACTATTCGCACACCAGAATACGCAGCTATAGCCAACTATGCCTACCACTTAGACTCTGCAAAATTTGCCATTTTTTTACAAAAACATTGCACGCAGGAACTTGGTGTTAAACATATTTTGGCTGATGTAACACAGGTTAATAGTGCTAAAAATGGCGATATTGCAAGCGTTACCACAAAGCAACAAGGTGAAATTAGCGGTGATTTATTTGTTGATTGCACCGGCTTTTCTTCATTGTTATTAGGCGAGCATTATGAGGTTCCTTTTAAGCCGTGCGATGACGTGCTATTTATTGATACCGCCTTAGCAGTGCAAGTCCCTTATGATAATGAAGATGAGTGTATTGCATCCCACACAATCTCAACAGCGCAAGAAGCAGGTTGGATATGGGATATAGGATTACAGCACCGCCGTGGTGTAGGTTATGTGTATTCGAGTAAATATAGTAGCGAAGCTCAAGCACGAGAAAATCTCAAAGCGTATGTTGGCGATAAAATAGAGTCGTTAACAATTAGAAAAATCCCTATTAAAAGCGGCCACCGCTCACACTTTTGGCAGAACAACTGTGTTGCGGTTGGGCTTTCAGCTGGTTTTTTAGAGCCGCTTGAAGCCTCTGCATTGGTATTAGTAGAAATGTCAGCGCAAATGATAAGCGAACAACTCCCCCAGACCCGCGATATTATGGATATTACCGCCAAACGCTTTAACGAGACATTTACCTATAGGTGGGAAAAAATAATCGACTTTTTAAAACTGCATTATATTTTATCAAACCGTGACGATAACGCATTTTGGCGTGATAACAGAGACCCAAAAACGATTCCTCAAAGCTTACAAGATCTAATGAAGTTGTGGCAATACCGCGCTCCTGCTGATCACGACTTTACAAGTAATAATGAGGTGTTTCCAGCGGCCAGTTATCAATATGTTTTATACGGCATGGGCTTTAAAAGTGATTACAGCACAACTGCCTATATGCTTAAAGACACTGTTTTCGCTAAAAGTCAGTTTGATAAAAATAAGAGTATGATAAATCAAGCAGTCACTAACTTACCTAGTAACCGAGAGCTGCTTAATAAAATTAAGCACCATGGTTTTAGTGTTATCTAGCTTAAAAAATTACACATAAAAACAATAAAGAGACACGCATGGAAAATTTAGTCGCATTAGAGCAAAGTGCTCATCAGCATATAAAAATAGATACACAAAAAGCACAATCACACGCTAAAAATCTTAATATGATCCCCGTAGTTATGGTGGAGCTTAGCCAAATTGCCGTTCAGCAGCCTATAGTTTTTGCAAAAAACTCAGAAACAGGCGAGTTTACACTCAATGCTTTATTAGGCTTTGAGCAACATGAGAACTTGTTTTATCAGCAATCACAGTGGCAGGGCGTATATTTACCGCTTCAGTTACAGCGTCAGCCATTTTTTGTTGGTGATACGCATTCGCAGCAGACGCAATACCCTGTGTGTATTAATTTAAACAGCCCTGCAGTAGTTGATAACTCTGCGCAAAGCGAAAATAATTTAGAACCAATTTATACCCAAAGCGCAGAAGAAAGTGGCTATTTTAAACAAATAAAGCAGTGTTTAGGGCATTTACTACAAGGCGAAATAGACAATAAAAAGTTAATTGATGCGTTGTTAAAGTATGAACTACTACAGCCATTATCGCTTGAAGTAACGTTTGAAAATAACAAAAAAACAAAGTTAAACGGCCTATACACTATTAATCAAGAAAAGCTCTCACAACTTAATAGTGATCAAATTACGCTTTTACATCAAAGTGCTTTATTACCTGCCATTTATACAGTAATAACCTCACTTGGTCAGATATACCCATTAATAGAGCGTAAAAATGCGGTGCTTAATTTAGCCGATGATTGATTTTACACTTAACAAAAATATGGTGTTACACATACACACTGTTGGGGAAGAGCAAACCCCAATAATTGTTATTGATGATTTTGTTAATAATGTAGATGCGCTAATTAATTTTGCTGTGTTTTCTCAAAACGCCAGAGAAACATTTTGCGCACAAGAAAGTGACTTTTACCCAGGAGTAAGAAAAGCAGCACCGCTTAGTTATATAGAGCAGCTAAAAGCACTGTCGCCAATTATTAATTCACACTTTAATATGGCAGATAAAAGCGAGTTTGATGTAATACTTTCTGCCTTTTCAATTGCATGCACAGAGCCTGATAAACTCAGGCCAATACAGATGCTTCCCCATTTTGACACACCTAATATGAACCAACTTGCTATGGTGCATTTTTTATGTGATGAAACACATGGGGGTACTTCATTTTACAAACATAAAGCCCTGGGGTATGAACGCATAACAAAAGAGCGACTTATCCCTTATAGGCAAGCTATAAAGCAACAAGCCATGGCGCAAAGGCTTCACAAAAACCCACATTATATAAATGGCAGTACAGCTTTGTTTGAGCAAATTTTCAGTGTAGAGGCAAAGTTAAACCGGGTTGTTATATATCCAAGCAACTTATTGCATTCCGGGAATATAAATGCAGCTAACGGTTATGCCTGCGATCCAATTAATGGGCGTTTAACTATTAGTAGCTTTGCTGTTTTACGTTAGTTTTTCATTACCCGCTAAAATTCTCAAAGTACTCTTTTTGCAGCTCTATAGTCAGTGCTTTAGGGCGAATACCTTGTACTAAGCTGTACACTTCATCCTTTGTGTAACCTGCTGAATTTAAAATAAGCGCAGCAACCAACCCTGTGCGGCCAGTGCCGCCTTTGCAATGTATGGCAATGGTTTGTTTTTGCTGTATGGCTTGTAGTATGTCTGTTTTGTGGGTGTTCCAGCTTGATGTAAAAGGCTGTCTGGGTGCTTCGTCGTCATTTATAGGTAAATGAAACCAGGTTATATCGTGCTTTTTGCACTCACTATTAATTGTTTGTACGTTGTTTTTTTCAAGCTCCTTTTGCGGCATAAGCGAAAGTAGCATGTGAGTGCCAGCGGCTTTTAATGTAGCTATTGAATCCGCTAGGTTTTGCGTTTTTGTACCAGGGCAAGGCGTAAAAATAATATTTGCGCCGTTATTGAGTGATAAAACATCGTATGGGTGCGCGCTCATGGTAAGTCCTTTATTTTTAATAAATTTACTTTTATACACTCACTATAGCGTGTTTTAGTTACAAGTTTAAGATTGAATAATAAGCACAAATGCTAGATACTGTTTTTATATACAGTTGTGGCGATGTTATGAAAAAAGAATTACCAGCAAAATACTATTTAGCGCATTTTAGAGAGCTTATTGAGTTTGTAACAAGTAAATGTATGCATTTACTTGAGCCCAAGCACAGCCAATTTATTAGTAAAATTAACCAGCTTGATGAGCAAAGCCAATGCATGTTGGCGCGTGTGTATTCGCGCAAACCTTATTTAGTGCAGGCGCAATCGCTCAATTATGAAGAAATAATCTCGCCGCATCAGGCTATTTGTACGCTAAAAACAGCGGGTATTTTATATGAGCCAAACGCACAGCATTACAAGCAGCTTATAGCGCATTTAACCAAGCCCATGCTGATGGAGTTACTCAGTAATTACAGTGAGCAAGTAAGCTTTAAGAAAAGCGCAGCTAAAGGGGAGTTGGTCACTATTGCGTGTCAGTTTTTTAGTGTTCACGCAGATGATTTAGCCCCTTTATATAGCCAATATGTGATAAATAACCGTGAAGATTATTACGAGTATTTTGAGTTTTTATTTGCAGGGCGCTTAAGTAGTGGCGATGTAAACCATCAAAACCGCTTTGTTATGCGCGATTTAGGGTTAACCGCTACCCGCGAAGGGCACAGCGAGAGCTTATCGCGCTTTAATACACTCGCTGAGGCGCAATCTAATTACGTTTTAAATCGTTACCGTTTAGCGTTTAAAAACATCGGCAAAACAGCCGGTAATACAAAAGATGAAACCTTTGATGACAAAACCCCTTACACCGAGCTTGCGCATTTAGTTTTAGCGCAACCGGCGCATGGCGCACAAGCGCACGACATTAAAAACAAACTGCTGGTTAGGCTGTATAAACAACTTAAAAATACCTATAGCGAACTTGCTTTTAGCCTACTTGAAGGCTGCACCGATTACGCCGAAGCACAAGAAATTCAAATAAGAGAGCAATACCGCCTAGGTAATAAAGCGTGGGTAAAAGCGCAGCTAGAGCAAATTATAGAAAACCCGCTCACCGACGATTTACTGTATTTTGCTGATGACTTTTTAATGCGTAAGTTTAATAAACAAACGCGTTCGCGCTTAAGTACTATGCTGGCCGACACCCAGTGTGTGCTTGAAATTGACGAAATTTACCGAGGCGATGTAGAGCAAGGCGTAAATGAGCATTACAGTGCAAAAGGGTTAACGGTTTTTAATACCGAAAACACCTTATGGCAAAGCTTGTTTGGCTTAGTATTTTGGCACGAGTTATTTATTGAATCGCCTTACCCGCCGTGTAATGAATTTGATATTTACCCGCAAGTTTTACAGCTTGGTAATTTTTATGATGCACAAAGCACGCAAATTAACGCACGTTTAAAAAACTGTAGCACTAATCAGGCGCTGCTTAATTTGGTATGTAAGCATGCCACACAGTATTTTGAGCAGCCCAATGGTTTATTTAGATGGCGCAGCAATTTATTAGAGCCACTAGAAGCACTTGTTTTAAACAGTCCGCTTGAAGCGTTAATTGCGCATTTAACGGCTATGAGTAAACACTATTTACAGCTAAAAGACGGTTACCCCGATTTAATGGTTATTAATAATGGCCAAGTACATTTTGAAGAGGTTAAAGCCCCAGGCGATAAGCTTAGGCGCAACCAACTTACCACTATTGATAATTTAAAAAATGTAGGCTTTACGGTACATATTGCCGCAGTTAAATGGTTTGTAGACCCTAATCGTGTTTACAGCGTGGTTGATATAGAAACCACGGGCAGCTTAAAAGGTGGTAACCGCATTACCGAAATTGGCGTAGTTAAAGTGCAGCACGGTAAAGTGATTGATACCTGGACGACTCTTATTAATCCGCAGCGCCATATCCCAAGCTTTATTACTAAATTGACCGGCATAAGCGATGGCATGGTTTACAACGCGCCTGTATTTGCCGATATAGCACAGCCACTACTAGATAAACTTGCAGGCAGTATTTTTGTAGCCCATAACGTAAACTTTGATTACGGTTTTATAAAAAAAGAATGCGAGGTTGCAGGGCACTTTTTTAAAATGCCAAAAATGTGCACCGTGGTTGAATCGCGCAGAGCGTTTAAAGGCTTAAAGTCGTATTCGCTTGGTAACCTTAGCGCGCATTTTAATTTAAATTTAACCAGCCATCACCGCGCATTGGCCGATGCTACCGCCACTGCCGAGCTGTTATTGCTGATCCAAAACAGTGAAACGCTAACGCAGTAAACGAGTAATTTATATTTAAGGGTATGAAACTTAAGTAATTAAGTAACGTTATTATAATTTATTATTTATTTTTGGAATAAAGTGTTTTTGTAAATCGTCTTCTTTATGTCAATCCGACAAACTAGAGGACAAAACAATGACTAAATTAAATAAAATTGTAAGCGTAATGATGTTAAGCGGTGTGTGTACTTTTACAGGTGCAGTGCATGCCGCTGATATTGAACTATCTCAGTCAACGTCGGCGCAGCAACAATCATCTTCATCTATTACGCTTTCACAAAATGGTTTAACAGCCAGTGGTAGCAACGAGTCAAACGTATCTAACGATACACAAGTAACGGCTGATGACTCGCAAAACACAGATTCAACGGCTAGTGACACGCAAACTCCAGCGCAAGAAAGCAGCGAGGCCGCAGAGCCTGCAAATTCATTAGTTGCATCTGCCAGCTCATCTTTAAATAATGCATTAAATGCATCGGCCTCGTCTTTAAATACCACAAGCATTACCACAATCAATACAGCGCTTGATGCAACAGCGCAGTTAACCTCATCGGCGAGTAATTTAACAACCGCTGTGAGCCAGTCGTCATTACTTTCTGTTACCTCTGAGCAAGGCGCTCAGCCAGACACTACCGACGCAGCAGCCGATGCCTCTTTACTTTCAAATGTGGGCAGCGCTACCGATTCAGTTACACAAGCTGATGCAACTAATGCGCTTAATGCGGGTGAGCTTACAAACCAATTAGCAATTACTAATACGGCTGCAAACTCAGTGAGTTCTGCACTGCAAATGGGTGATGCAATTAATACCAGTAATGAAGTAGTAAGCAATGTTCAGCAATCTTTAATTGCCAGTGTGCAAGACAGTACGGTTAGTAGTTTACAAAGCACAGTACAACAAAGTGTTAGCGGGCAGGTGAGTGCAGCGGTTACTGATCAAGTTAGTAACGATGTAGCACTCAGCACCGCAAGTGAAGTAGTAACCAACATTACTAACGATTTAGACCTAGGCCTTTAATACGCCAAGTGCTTGCACAAATGCCGAATGGGGAAACCTATTCGGCCTGTTGGAGAATAAATATGAAAGCAGTTATAACCGCCACATTGTGTGTTTTTAGTGCCAAAGCGGTGCTTGCACAAACTAACCACATTAAAACAGCTGAGCAAAATAAGCCCTTTAAAAGTAGCTTTGAGCTAAATGCAGATGCAGAAGTTGGAGTATTAAGTAACTCGGCGCTGTCTGTTCAGGAGCTTGACGATATTTCGTCGCAAAGCGACAGCGGCATAAAAACCGCAGCCGGTGTTAATGCAAAATGGCAAGTAACCAAAAGCACTAAATTAACCTCAAGCTATAAGTTTGAACAACAAGACTACGATGAGTTTGATCAATACGATTTAGACCTGCATCAATACGGTTTAGATGGCAGTTATAGCTTTAATAGCCATGAGCTAGGGGTTCGTTACGATGGTGCAAAAGCAAATGTAGATGGCGAACCATTTTTACATTTTAACCAAGCCAGCGCCTACTATGGCCATTTTTTAAACCCGCATACGTATTTGCGTATGAGTGTAAAAACCAAAGCTAAACGTTTTGCTACTGCAAAAGCACGTAATGCCGACGGTGTAGGTGCCGATATAGCGCTTTATCATTTTATAAATAATGGCCAAACCATGCTAATGGCAGCGCTAAGTGCCGATAAAGAAAACGCCGACGACAACCAATACGACTTTAACGGCTACGGCTTTACTACTAAAGTTACGCACAAATTTACGGCCTTAAATGTAGCGAATAAAGTGGGCGCAGGCTGGCGTTATCAAAATAAAGATTACGATGAGCAAACAACGGATGATTTTTTTGAGCAAATACCGTCGCGAGATGAGCACCGAAATGTAGTTAATGCGTTTTATAACCTAGCTGTGTTTGAGCACGTAACACTAATAGCCGAGGCTGAATATGGCGATTACCAATCAAAACTTAGTAGCAATACCTATACTCAGTCGGTTTTATCGGCGTCAGTTAAAGTGCACTTTTAGGTGGGTAAATGGCGCCATAACCAAAGGTGGCGTCTTTGCCTTGCTCGCCTAAGTCGACGGCCAGCGATGTAAGCTCGTTAAGTGCTTTGGTTTTATTATTACCATGTTTTAACAATAAACAACTTAATGCCGCGCTTACATGCGGCGCCGCCATTGACGTACCCGACTCCCTCCCAAATTTTCCATTGCCTTGGCTTGTAACAACATTTACACCAAGGGCTGCAAAGTCTATGTAATCGCCTTTATTTGACCATCTATAAATGTGGTTTTTTGAATCAATAGCACTTACCGCTATCACGCTTTTATACGCGCCTGGGTATAACGGCTGCGACGCCGGACCTTGGTTACCCGCAGCAGCTACAATTAAACCATTTTGTTTTATTGCTGCAGTAATACTTGCTTCTAAAATTGCGTTATTTGGCCCCGTTAGGCTCATATTTATTACGGGGATTTTATTACTAACTAGCCAGTTAAGTGCCTCTACTATGGCAAATAATGTAGCCCCTTGTGCATATTCAGATTGCCTATAAAACACCTCGGCACTGTAAAGCTTGGCACTGCCTAAAAGCGGGTTAAGTTTTGCGCCTTTACCTGTAATTAGCCCTGCAATGGCGGTGCCGTGTAAATTTGGCGAGCTTAACCCTTTAGGTAAAAAGCTTTGCGTGGTGATATTGGCGCCTTTAAAAGCACTGTGTTTGGTATTAATGGCGCTGTCGATCATGCCAATTTTTACGCTTTGTGTGCAGTAAGGAGCAACAGACTTATTTTGCGTTACTTTTGCGGTAGGTTCGCCTGTTTGCGCTTGGTATATGTGGTTTCGGTCAAGTATTGCAGACTCATCTAAGTTAAGCACTTTTAATAACTCACTTTTAGAATTAACACCTTGCGGGGCGTTAAAGCGTACTAAGCTCATATTAAGTGCGTTGTAATTTTTTACCGATACAATGGTTACATTTTGCTGCTTTAGGGTATTAAGTTGTTGGCTATTTGCCATTAATAACCATTGGCGCTCTATTGCTCTAAAGCCGTTTTCTAGCTCCACTTCTACAAATGCCGTGTTTTGGCTATTTATATTAATGTTAAGCACATTAGGTAAGCTGCTAATTGGCTCACTTATTTGCGCTTTTAGTTCATCAATCGATATTTGCGGAACAGGCACCGGAAGCGGCAGGCGCTGTGCTCGCTCTATAGTTTGTTCAATACGCTGCTCTATTGGGTTTAGCTGCCCAAGCACCTGATCGACTCTTACTATGTTGGCTGAACTCGTTGCGCTAAATATACAAAGCGAAGCGGCTATTATGTGTTTAACGCGTGTGTTTATAATATTCATAGTGGGTTACTTCTATTAAATTTATCATGCTGGTTAGTTAACGTTTAACACATAAAAATATTTCATTATTTAAATTATTTTGATTATTTGGGAATAAATGCTTTTTTGAATCGTCTTCTTTATAAAAGGGGTAAAAATTAATGAACGAAACTATAAAAATCTTATTGCCCATGCTTAGGCGTTTTGCCTATTCGCTAACGGGTAGTAAAGCAGATGCAGACGATGTAGTGCAAATAACAATTGAAAAACTATTAGTAAAAGGCATTCCGGATGACGTTGAGCCTGCTAAATGGGCATTTAAAATTTGCCGTAATGTGTGGATAGACGAATACCGCTCACGCAAGGTAAGGCAAAATACGGCTCAGGCCGATATTTTACCAGAGCCAATTACAAGCAATGAACACCAAACACTCGAAAATAAACAAATGCTTAAAAATGTAAATACAGCACTTGGGCAATTACCAGAAGAGCAACGCGCCATAGTATCGCTGGTGGCAGTGCAGGGCATGGCTTATAAAGAGGTAGCACATACGCTAGATATACCTATAGGCAGTGTAATGAGTAAATTATCGCGCGCACGCAGTACACTTTATAATTTAATAAAACCCGACTTTAAAAAGGAGCAAGTATGAACATTAACGACGAAACACTTAGCGCCTTTTTAGACTCAGAACTAAGCGAGCACGAAATGGAACAAGTGCGCAAAGCCCTTGAAACCGATGATGAGCTAGTAATGCGACTTGCAGAATTTAGCGAAGTAGACATGTTAGTAAAAGAGCACGCAACAAGTATTGACGACGCACCACTTAGTGACTCATTAGCTAAAACGGTTGCAAAGCTTGATATAGCAACGACAAAAAACACGTTAAACAGTAATGTAGTAACGTTAACGCTTTGGCAAAAGGTTAAGCAATCGGCTAATAAAAGTATAGCAATAGCAGCAAGCGTAGCTGTGGTATTTGGTATTGCAATGACGAGCTATTTACAACCCAGTGAGGCGCAAAACTTAGTAGCCAGCAATACAGCTTCAGCCCTTAATACGCAGCTAAGTAGTGGTGTGTTTGAGCAAAGTGATGGCTCAGTATTTAGCGCACAGCTAAGTTTTAAAAATCAGCAAGGTGAGCTTTGTAGGCAGTATGCACTAAGCTCAAATAATACAACGCAAACAAGCATTGCTTGTAAAACGCAAAGCGGTTGGCAAATTAAAGCGCAAACAGCTACGCAGCAAAGTAACAATGGCGCGCAATATCAAACGGCGTCTAATAACAGTGACTTAGATGCTGTTATAGATAGCATGATCAGCGGCGCACCACTCGATAGAGCACAAGAGCAGCAAGCAATTAGCGCAAAGTGGCAGTTAAACAAATAATAATGTGTATAAAACGAGGTGAACTATGAAAACATCTATTTTAATTATCAGTATTTTACTTATGGCGGGCTGTGCATCTAAACCTGATTATCGCGCCGCAAATAATGGATCGCAAGGTTATAGCGAGCAAAAAATTAGCGACGATCAATACCGAGTAGAGTTTAAAAGTGTGTCAAACAACGTAGCCGATGCCGGTGACTATGCATTATTACGCGCGGCTGAGCTTACACAAGCACAAGGCTACGACTGGTTTGTTGTAACCAACAAAGAAACCTTTGTTGAGTTTAAATCGCAAGCTCCCGCGTCATCTATTAGTGCATCACAAAGCCAGCAATATGAGCGAAGCTGCGGTTTATTAACCTGCGAAACACGCGTACGTCCGACAAGCAGCGTAGGCGTACAAGTGAGCAACAATGATAAACGCAAAGAAGTGCACACCTTAATTGATATTAAAATGGGCAAAGGTATAAAGCCAAGCGACAACAGTTTTAGCGCCCAAGACTTAATTGAAAACTTAAGCAAAAAAGCACAAAAGTAAGCTTTTTTGGTAAAAGTGCTTGATATAAGCACTTAGCTTGTTTTAGCTAAGTGCTTTTTTCGTGGTAAAAATCCAGTAACCAGCATAGTGCCCACAATAACAAATAAAGCGCCTAGTAACGTGTTTGGCCCAATTTGTTCGTCTAAAATTAAATGTCCCCAAAAAATGCCAAATAGCGGAATTAAAAACGTGACCGTTAAAGCTGAGGTTGGGCCTATATCTTCAATAAGTTTAAAAAATAAAATATAAGCAAGCGCTGTACACACTACGCCAAGGGCTAAAACGCCAAGCATAACGTTGGTGGTTGGTACTTCACGCATTGGCATAAAAAGTATAAGGGGCAGTACCATAAAACTTGCTGCCCACATTGAGCCGTGTGCGTTATCAAACGGTGCAAGCTTTGGCGCATTTTTTGTGTAATGGGATGCAATGGCATAACAAAATGAAGCGCTTAGCGCTGCTACAATAGCAATAAGTGACTGAGTATTTAGTATAAGATGGTTTTGCCCAACTAAAATTGCCACACCTACTAAACCCAACAGCAAGCCTAAAACCATACTCTTAGTTGGCTTGGTTTTACTCCAGATAATACCCACAACTGCGCCCCAAATAGGCGTTGTAGAATTTAAAATAGATAACGTAGATGCGCTGATAGTTTGCGCGGCATAAGCAAAAAGTAAAAAAGGCAGGGCGGAGTTAAGAGCGCCAATTATAAAAAAGTGCTTTTTGTGTTTAGTAAACGCCAAGCGACGTTTTAAATACAGCGCAACTATAAATAGTGTGAGTGCCGCAAAGCCTACTCTAAATTCTATTAAGACTGCGGGCCCTAAACTAGTGGCGGCCATGCGCATAAATAAAAATGACGCGCCCCAAATTGCAGCTAGGAAAAATAATCGAAGTAAACTTGCTAAGCCCATGATAATATTTTAATTATACGAATAGAGTTATAGAATAACAGGCTTTACGAAGAGTGTAAGCCAGATTCGGTACTCGCATATTAAAAATAATAAAGGATTAGTTATGGTTAGGTGTTTACTGGCTACAGTAATTTTGGCTGTGAGTTTATTGAGTGGGTGTGGGTCGACCCCAGTTACTTTATACAGCGATAATACAATGAAGAAAAAAGAATACAACGGTATTAAAGCCTATAAAAATGGGCTGTACGAGCAAGCTTTTAATGATTTAAAAGAGCCTGCAACACTTGGGTATAAAAGCGCACAATACACCCTAGCGTTTATGTTTTTAAAAGGTCAATATTTGGATCAATCAACCAAACTTGGCATGGGGTGGTTAGGTGTAGCTGCAGAAGCTGGCGTTGAAAATTGGTCATATCAATATGATACTTTCTATGCCGCTGCAACATTAGAAGAGAAGCAGCAAATAGATGCAATTGTTGCGCTCTACATTAAGCAGTTTGGTGTTAAAGCTCAAAACATGACTTGCCGAAGGTCAACATCAGCTAGAAGAACATTTGGCGAAATTAAAATTGATTGCACTAAACGTGACGGAGCGGTCACTGTGTATGAAGTAGACACAGTTGAATAAAGCTAGTTGTTAACTAGCTTCTTTTCAAAGTCACTTTTTACTATATCGAGCGCTTTTAAGACTTCTTCAGGCTCTACGTTGTGTTGTTCCAGTATCATAATTAAATCAACAGCGAGCTTAATATGCGTTGGCGCTTCCTCAAGAGGGTTGGTCATTTAAATTTTTCTTTTTAGATATTTGACTAATAGCCACATCAATAGCGGTTTGAACACGTTCTTCCATGTGTATGCGTTCAGCTTGTGGTAAATAAAACGCCATATCTACGTCGTAACGAATGTAACGAGGTGGCAGTTGGTTTAACACGGTACAGCAAAAGTCGGCCATAACGTCGTCGTCATATTTTTCGTCTAGTTTTCGTTTTATGATTTCTTCAACAACAATTTTTTCGTAATAGTTATGTATATCGTCGTGTAATCGCATGTTCCTACCGCTTTGTTATGTTCCATTTAAGTAAGTCTATACTAAGGATTGTTATAAATCGATAGCCGCTTTAAATAGTTGTTTATGCACATTGATTAAGCTGTCTAAATTACGTTGGTAACCGCCGCCTAAACCACACATAAGGGGAATGTTATGTTGCTTACAAAAATCAAGAACAAAAAGGTCTCGTTCATAAACACCTGTAATAGATACATTTAATAAACCTAGCTCATCTTTTGTGTAAATGTCTGCGCCCGCGTTGTACAGAATAATATCTGGCTGATGGATACTTACGCACAGCGCAAGTGCGTGTTGTAATGTGTCGATATACTCATCGTCGCCAGATTTAGCAGGTAAAGAAAAGTCGTAATCAGATTGCTGTTTTAAACGCGGAAAGTTTTGCTCGCAATGAATTGAGCAAGTAATGATATTTTTATGGCTTTGCTGATTAATAATCTGCGCTGTGCCGTCGCCTTGGTGCACGTCGCAATCAAAAATCAGCACAGTTTTGACTTTATGAGTATTTAATAAGTGTGTGGCCGCTATGGCTAAATCGTTAAATATACAAAAACCACTGCCGTAATCGCTATAGGCATGGTGATAACCACCGCTTAAATTGCAGGTTAGTCCGCTTTTTAAAGCCTCTTCTGCTGCTTGAATACTCCCACCGACAGACAGTAATGTTCGTTCAACTAATTGAGCCGAATAAGGAAAGCCCATCTTTTTTATCGCTTTATCAGATAAGTTCCCAGTTAAAAAATTATTAATATATTGCTCGCTATGACATAAGGCCAATTGCGAGGGGCGTGCCTTGGCGGGCTGCTTGAATGCGGTTGGTAAAAAGCCTAAATGTTCTATTTCGGTTTTAAGCCGTTGATATTTTTGAATTGGAAAGCGGTGCTTTTCGGGCAAAGGCAAATTTGAATAAAGAGGGTGGTAGTATAGCTGCATGGACAAAGCCCTAACGGAGTTGCTGTTTTTCTACTTGTTGTATTTTATCTTCAGTGGCTGAAATGGCTTTTCTGCATCGACCTAGACGTGCGTGAGTACTTAATATTTCAAGGTTAAGCTTTTGAGCTTTTGCTGGGGATGCATTTTCCATTTGCATTTTACGCTCTTCTATCATCAGCATTAAGCGGCGTTCAAACTCATGGTTTTGTTTTAACTCGTCGTAAAGTTCATGAGAAGACTGCATCACTTTTTTTACAGCTTGCTTATAAACAGCTTGTTTTGGGCGAGGTTTATAGCGGCTTTTATTTTCTTTTTCCCAAATTGGTGTTGATTTAATGACATTAAATACGGCCTGAACTTGCGACGCAATACGTTCTAACGCATAGGTATAAGCATGGCGGTGATCGCTTGGTGGTAAGCTTGCTACTTCTTCTTCTATTTCGTTTACGTAATCAACCAGGTTCATGCTTTTAGTTTGAAAAACAGCGCGGTCAAATAGGCTAGGCTGTGCTTGCATATAACGGTTTTTAGCAAACAATTTAGCTCTGTCAAATTGCTCAGCTTGTTGCTTAAGCGAAGTAACTTGCTGTTGTAGTTTTTCTAATGCATTTACTTGCATGCTAAAAGTAAGCCTCGTAAATGAGTTTTAATGCTAAAAGTATAACCATGGTATTAAAAACAGGGCGTATAAATTTACTACCAAACCTAATTGCAGAGTGCGCACCAAACCAGGCTCCTAACATAATAAAAAGGCCCATTGTTATGCCAAGCAAAAAGTTTACATGGCCTAAAGCTACAAAGGTTATAAGAGAAATAAAGTTAGACACAAAGTTCATAGAGCGGGCTAAACCGCAATTAAGAAGCAAGTTCATTTTATAAAGCATGCCGTTAGACGCGGTCCAAAATGTGCCGGTGCCTGGGCCTGCTAATCCATCAAAAAAACCGAGTGCTAGGCCTTGGACCCACTGCTTTACTTTCATTGCATTGTTGAGTTTTGGTAACTCATCACCTTGTGTGGTGCTCAAATTTCCAAATAAGCTATAGCAGGCAACAATAATAATAATAATTGGTAGCAGCTTATTTAAAAAGTCGATGCTTAAATAATCAACAATAACCGTACCAAGTAGCGCGCCTATTGCGGTTGCAATAATTGATGCCAACCAAAATTTGGGGCTAAAAAGGTTTTTTTTGTAATAGGTAAAACTTGCTGTTAACGAACCAAAGCTCGCAGCGAGTTTATTAGTACCTAATGTTAGGTGCGGTGGTAAACCGGCCGTAAGTAATGCGGGCACGGTTAACATGCCACCGCCACCGGCTATTGCATCTATAAAGCCTGCTGCCAATGCAACAGCACATAAAATTGCCCAAGTTGTCGGGTCGAGTGCGAGTTCAAACATTAATAGTCTATTTGTCTTTTAAATGGTGGTAGGGTGTCGAGCATGGCTTTACCGTAGCGTTTGGTTACTAAACGCCTATCAAGAATAGTAATACAGCCTTCGTCACTCTCTTTTCGCAGCAGTCTACCACAGCTTTGTACCAATTTCTTAGCAGCATCAGGGACTGTAATTGTTAAAAACGGATTACCGCCTTTGCTTTGCACAAATTCTGCTTGCGCTTCTTCTATTGGAGAGGTAGGTACAGCAAAAGGGATTTTTGTGATAATGAGGTTCTCTAAATATTTACCAGGTAAATCAAGACCTTCTGAAAGGCTTTGCGTACCAAATAAAATACTACCTTTACCGCTATCAATATTTTGGCTGTGTTTTTTAAGCAATGCTTCTCTCGACATCTCACCTTGTACTAATAAGTTAAAACCTTTTGTTCTAAGAAACTTTGCTACATGGTCCATTTGCCAGTACGAGGCAAACAAGACTAAGTTTGCCTTTTTAGTGCTTAAATACTCTGGCAAAGTGGTTGCTAAGTGATCGCTAAAGTCTTTATCGGTAGGTTCAACTTTAGACACAGGAATGCGTAATGTTGCCTGTTTTGGGTAATCAAAGGGCGAGGGAACCTTTATAAATTTAACGCCTTCCTCTTTTGCTAAACCACTTTCGTAAGCAAAATGGTCAAACGAACCAAGTGCACTTAATGTGGCAGAACATAAAACAGCGCCGGCGCACTCGTTCCAAAGTTTGTCTTTTAGGTAGTAGCCTACTTCAATGGGGCAGTCGCTTAAAAGGTGGTCATGATGACTTTTATATTCAAGGCGTTTTATCCAACGTGCGTGGGGTATGCCTTCTCCTTTGTTGGCATAACTAAACCATAATTTATTTAGTTGTTCTAAACGATTAATGTAGTGACCGCTTTCAGCAAGAATAGGATCGGCAACATAAGGTTTTATGTCGCCGTCGCTCACATCTTGTGTAAGGGTGTCGTGCATTTTATTTAAACACCGTAGTGCATCTTGTGTGGCTTCGCTTATATCTTTTGCTTTGCTGTGAAGCGACTTGGGGATTTCACCATGTTCAAAACGGTATGTGTCGTCTTTTGAATATTCAAAGTCAGCATTATCAAGAATATCTCTCACTACTTTTAGATCTTTATTTGCATCGTTTATACTATCGCAAAGCTTAAAGTTTTGACCTATGGCTCTTTGTCCTACTAGCACTTTTGCCATTTTTCCACTGAATTTAGTGAGCTTATCGAGCCATTCTATTGTGCCTTTAATGGTTGCTGCAGCAGACGAAAAGTCGCGTGTTATATGGGCTAAATGGTGTGCTTCATCAATTACATAAATAGTGTTGTCTGGTTCGGGTAAAATTTTACCACCGCCTAAATCTAAATCAGCCAGTAGCAAAGAGTGATTAATAACCAACACATCCATTTGCATGAGTTGTTGGCGAGCTAATTGAAATGGGCAAGTCAAATGCGCTTTCATTTGACGTTGGCAAGCATGCTTGTCGCAAGCAATTAAATTCCAAACTCTGTCGGGAATTGTATCTGCCCAGCTATCTCTATCGCCTTGCCATTTTTTATTTACGTAAGCATCGTGTAGCCCTTGCAAGCATTTGCTTTCCATATCACTTAATGGAGAGGTAAGCGTTGGCATAAAGTCCATTTGAGTTTGGCTATCACCATTAACAGCATTATGTAGTTTATGGGCGCAAATATAACGGTGGCGTCCTTTAACTAAATCAAACTTAAAGTCGAGCCCAGAATGTGTTTTAAAAAAAGGCAGTTCCTTTGCAATTAATTGCTCTTGCAATGCCACGGTAGCCGTAGAAATTACTAGCTTCTTTTTTTGTGCCAATGCTAAAGGCAAGGCCCCCAAACAATAAGCAAGTGACTTACCGGTACCTGTGCCAGCTTCTATGACGCAAATTCGTTGTTTTTTGTGATACTCACCAGCCAATGTTTTTGCAATTTCTGCAACAAGGTAATTTTGACTGCTGCGCGGCCTATAATCATTCAGGTTTTTAGCCACATGCTGATGCACTTGCCTAATAGTTTTTTTTAGAGAGTCAGAAAGCATGGAATGATTTGCCTAAAGTATGTATATAATTACAGTGTGTATATTAAGTGGGATCGTGCATTGACACAAGCAATCTATCAGGGCTTTATTTTATCAAGGCAGCAATATTCGTCTAAACATAGTGAGGGGATCACACTATGCTATTGGCTTGCATCCGATCACGGCCCAATTAAAGTTGTTATTGAAAATCAGCAAGCTGTGTTTTTTATATCACAAGATCAACAGCAACATGCCCAGCAGTTATTAGATAAAGCACGTATAAGTGTTAATTTTAAAACAATTGAAATGAGTCACTTTAACGGCAAAGCCTGTGTTGCCTGCTATTTTAATAATACCAGCAGTATTTATAAGGCACGAACATTATTTGAAAACACCATAACTGTTTACGAGGGTGATATTCGCCACAGCGATCGCTTTTTAATGGAGCGCTTTATTAGAGGTGGTGTTTGGGTTACTGGAGATGTTAGTCAAAAAAATGGCTTTTTACTTATACAAAACGCAAAGTTGAAAGCAAATACAGATTACACGCCCAAGCTTAAGTCGCTGTCATTAGATATTGAATGTGATGGGGAAGGCGTGCTGTTTTCAATTGGTCTTGTTGGTAATGGACTTGACTGCGTTTTAATGATTGGTGAACCACACAATCATAGTGAACAAATCAACATTGACTGGTGTTTGGATGAGCTTGAGTTACTTACAAAATTACATACTTATTTAAGTAGTAATGATCCCGATATTATTATTGGGTGGAATGTAATAGAGTTTGATTTTACAGTACTTAATGCCCGTGCTGAAGCGCTTGGAATTTCCCTTAAATTGGGCAGAGATAACCAACCAATTAATATCAATACGGGGCACTATACACGCCTTACGTTGCCAGGGAGATGTGTTGTTGATGGAATTGACACTTTAAAAAATGCGACTTACCACTTCGATAATTACTCTTTAGGGAACATTGCCGAAAAAGTATTAGGTGAAGCCAAGCTAATTCAATCAGACAACCGGTTAGGCGAAATTATTCGCCAATTTAATGAGGATAAACTGACTCTAGCGGCTTACAACCGCCAAGACTGTATCTTAGTTAATCGTATTTTTACTAAATTAAACTTATATGAATTTGCTATTGTTCGCACACAGCTAACAGGTCTAGAGCTTGAACGAATGGGCGGCTCTGTAGCTGCTTTTACTAATTTGTATTTACCCTTGCTGCACCGCAGTGGTTATGTAGCCCCTAATTTAGGCGACCATGGTTTGTCTTTTGACAGCCCTGGTGGCTACGTGATGGACTCATTGCCTGGGCTTTATAAAAATATTTTGGTTTTAGATTTTAAAAGTTTATACCCCTCTATTATGCGCACTTTTTGTATTGACCCTCTAGGATTAATAAAAGGGTTAAATGCCCCTAATGATGCAATACAAGGCTTTAATAATGCAGTGTTTTCTCGTAGTGAGCATCATTTACCAAAGTTAATTGAATACCTAACTAAAACCCGCCAAAACGCCAAAGACACCAACCAACCAATGTTATCGCAAGCAATTAAAATTATTATGAACAGCTTATATGGTGTACTTGGGTCCAAGGGGTGTCGATTTTATGATCCTCGTTTATCAAGTTCTATTACGCTGCGCGGCCATGAAATTATGCAAACGACGCGTAAATGGATGGAAGAGATTGGCTACAGCGTTATTTATGGTGATACAGACTCAATTTTTGTAAAAGTGGATGAGAGCTTAACTGCCCAATGCTGCAATGAAATTGGTAATGAATTGATGACTCATATTAATCATCAATGGGAGCGGCATATAGCGAAGCATTTTAATTTAAAAAGCTATTTAGAAATTGAATTTGAAACCCATTACAGTCCCTTTTTTATGCCTACAATTCGCGATAAAAAAACGGGCTCTAAAAAACGCTACGTTGGTAAAATAGTAAAAGGTGATGAATCTAAAATCGTCTTTAAAGGTATGGAAACCGTGAGAAGTGATTGGACTGAATTTGCCCAAGAGTTTCAAAAAGAGCTATTTGAGGCTTTGTTTGATTCACAATTTGAAATTGCCCAACTTGACGAAATAGTAAAAGATTATACTAAGCGACTTTTTGCCGGTGAGTTTGATCAAAAGCTTGTTTACAAAAAACGCCTTGGTAGAAATCTAAACGATTACGAAAAAAATATTCCACCACATGTACAAGCGGTAAAAAAACACAAGGCAGAACATCCTGACTTTGAAGTAAGGCGCGGGCAAATTATAGAGTATGTTTATGCGATGTCAGGGGCAGAAATATTTAATGGAAAAAATGCACTTAATTATCAGCTATATTTGCAACGCCAACTAACGCCAATTTCTAATTCAATTATTGACTCTATAATATCAAGGTCAGAAAAAAAACCTATCAATGGACAGCTTTCACTTATCAACTTTTAGGTTAATAAGTGGCCAGTTATCACGTAAAAGTTAAATTTTATAGAGATAATAATTTTATATTTAAAATATGATATCTTTTGGATTGTTAAATAAAAACATTTTAGTTTCAATTTTTAATATTATAAACAGAACCTTAGATTGTTTTCTCTCCAGTTTTTTGCAACTGAATCACTTCTTTAATAATTAAATATTAATGCAACGTTAATTCCTTGTTGACCTTGTTGTTTCACTAGTATTATCATTGGTCACACAATCGTAGCGTTTCGTAACAAGTTATGTGCCGCTAGATTGAAAAAATTATAATTAATAAATGTATTCCTGGGAGAATCAAATGTTAAATAGCAAAATCTCAAAAGCAGTTCGCTTAGCGATCGCTTTTGGTGCAGCATCTACAGCTGCGTTTTCAGCAAGTTCTTTTGCTGCAGAAGAAGAATCTGCAGAAAAAGTTGAGCGTATCCAAGTAACTGGTTCACGCATCAAGCGTAGTGACCTTGAAGGTGCTTCACCAGTAATCTCTATTACTGCTGCAGATATCCGTATGGAAGGTGACTTCACAGTTGCTGATGCTCTTCGCTCAAGCTCACTGAACTCTTTCGGCTCATTCTCTGAGCGTTCAGGTAGCTCAGCACAATCTCAAGCAACTATTAACTTACGTGGTGCTGGTTCACGTCGTACGCTAGTTCTTTTAAACGGCCGTCGTTTCCCTGGTTCACCAACTCTTGGTGGCGCATCAGCTAACTTGAACGCTATTCCAATGGCCGCTGTAGCACGTATCGATATCATGACTGAAGGTGCTTCTTCAATCTATGGTTCTGATGCAATGGCTGGTGTTGTTAACGTTATATTGAAAGATAACTTCGAAGGTTTAACTTTCAACGTTGGTGCTGGTCATCGTGACCAAGATGAAGGTACTACATCTTCAGAGTTTTCAGTAGTTGGTGGTGTTACAAACGATAAAGGTAACATTACTTTTGCATTCGACCACCAAAAACGTAAAGGCATTAGTGACGCGGCTCGTGACTACACTAAAGCACAAATTGGCGATTTAGATGGTGATGGCGATATCGAAGCATACACTGCTGATACTGTTGGTTGGTCTTACTTTGGTGCTACAGTTTTATCTCCAGATTTCGCAACTGCTTCTGCTTCTTTAAAGTGTGATGACTTAATCGCAGAATACGGCGAAGATACTTTCCGTCGTGTAGACGCAAATGAAGATTGGGGCCCAGGTTCTGAGTACTGTATGTATGCGTTCGGTAACGTATCTTACAACACGGCTTCAATTAACCGTAACACTTTATACCTAAGCTCTAACTATGAAGTAGCTGACGATATCGAATGGTTTGGCCAAGCAATGTTTGTTCAAAACTCTTCATTTGGTCGCTACGCTCCTCCTGCTGCTGCATGGGAAAATATGTCAGCGGACAACGAACATAACCCTTACGGTGTAGATGGCGCATACGGTTTATTCCGTTGGGTAGGCATTGGTACTCGTGATGGTAACGTTGACGATTACAACATTGACCTTACAACAGGTCTTCGTGGTGAGTTAGATTGGAACAACGCTTCTTGGGAAGTTTACTACCACCGTAACAAAGCCGATAATAAATCAATCGGTGAATTTTACCTATCTTACTCAGGTCTAGCTTATAACGAGCAAAATGATATTGACCTAGGTTCTGATGAAGGTGTTGCAAACATGAAAGCAACAACTCTTCAACAATCTACTTCTACGTTTGACCAATACTTTGGTGGTATCGGTTTTGACCTTGGTGAATTAGATGGCGGCGCTATCGCTCACTACGTAGGTATGGAATACTTTGAGCAAACATACGCAGACATCTACGACGGTCAATCTGAAGCTGGTCTTATTGGTGGTTCAGCAGGTAACTCTGCTGCAGGTGGTCGTGACGTAACAGCTGTGTTTATAGAAACAGTTCTTCCAGTTACAGACACTTTTGAGCTAAACCTTAAAGCTCGTTACGATGATTACTCAGACTTTGGCGATAACGTTGCTCCTGCAGTTTCTGCTCGTTGGGAAGTTTCTGAAGGTGTTGTACTTCGTGGTTCTTACTCAGAGTCTTTCCGCGCTCCTGGTTTAGATTTATTAAACCAAGCACGTTCTTTCTCTGCTGAGTCAGCGATTGATTACAACAATGGTTCAACTGTTTCACGTCAATACGATACATACTACACAGCTAACTCAGAGCTAGGTGCTGAAACATCTGACTATGTTAACTTAGGTGTAGCTTGGGATGTAAACGACAACTTAGGTCTTAAACTTGATTACTTCATGTTAGAAGTTGAAGATGTAATTCAATCTAAATCTCTTCAAGGTCTAATTTCTGACGAAGCTGCTGGCCTAATCAGTGCTGTTAGCGTAGATACAGATACAACAAATGAAACTTTCTACCTTAAGCGTGCAGCATCTGGTGTTTTAGTTGAAGCGGGTACTTCTTACTTCAACGGTGCTGGTTTTGAAATTGAAGGTATCGACTTTACTATCAATGCAAACCTTGAAACTGAATTTGGTGAGCTTCGTTTCAGCAACGTGAACAGCTTCACACTTGCTTATGACTCTGAAGTTGGTGGTGTTGTTCAGGATACAGCTGGTTGGTCTGGTCAACCAGATCTTAAATCAGTTGCAACTATCTCTTGGTCTTATGAAGATCACCTAATCTCTTGGAACTCAACTTACACGGCTGACACTTCAGAAACAGAAGTAGACAGCGATGGTGACGGTTTCTACGAGCAAACAGGTAAACTAGATAGCTGGTTAATCCACAACTTCACATACAGCTACAACGCTGGTGATTACGGTGCGATTACATTTACTGTAAATAACCTTACTGATGAAGACCCAGTATTCTCTTCAGCAGGTACTTGGGATAACCAAGATCTTTACAATAACTTCGGTCGTGACTACCGTGTTAACTACACAATTAGTTTCTAAACCTTAGTTTAAATTTTAAAAAGGGCTGATTTTTCAGCCCTTTTTTTATTTGGAGATGATATGAAATCTTATTGGAGTGAGTATTGGGCTCAGGGGTATATAACGTCATTTGGTCAAGATATTAAAGGTAACTATACGGGGAAACTCAAAGATTGCTGGTTAGAACTAGGTAACGAATTAAAAGAGAATTCTAAAATTTTAGACTTAGGGACAGGCAATGGGGCACTGATCGACCTTATCCAAAAAAATATAAGCAAAGGGTTAAATTTTACGGGGATTGATCCTGCGACTATAAACTTAGATGCGACTAAAGATATACATGGTACTTTTTTATCGGGTGTATTTGCTGAAGCACTTCCTTTTGAGGAAGAGAAATTTGATGCTGTTATATCTCAGTTTGCACTAGAATATAGTGATGTTCAGGTAAGTATAGAAGAAATGCTTAGGGTACTTAAACCTAAAGGAGTGGTTCAGATTATATGCCATGACATAAACTCTGACATTGTTGTTCCTAATGTTCAAATCCTAGAATCTGCAATTAGGGTACAAGCTACTATGGTTCCTGTTATCTCGGAAATTATCAATGCAATCCAAAATAAATCTGACACAGAGAAAGTGCACTCAGCCTATTTAAAGAAATTGATTAATGATGATATAAAAATTAACCCACATGCTATAAATGCAACGTTATTGACCAATTTTTATGAGTTTATTTTAAAAAATCGTTCTATTGATTTAAACAAAGCTTTTTCTTTATTTCAATCAGAGTTAGAAGGATTAATTTTTAGATTAACAGACCTAAAAAGTGCTGCAGCGAAAAACTCAGCCGTATATTCTCTCTTATCAGAATTTTGTGAAATAAAAAAGACTGATTTAATCGACTCTAATAGAGAAAAAATAGGTACTCTTTATAAGGGCTATAAGAATTAGCTTCAAAGGTAACAGCTGTTTATGTATTTTAGTGAGTGATACTGAAAATACACCATTATAAAATTATTCTTTTTTACTGATGATATATTTTACAGCTACAATTATACTACTATATTAACTTTAGAATATTTAATTTCGATGAGATAAGTAAATGAAAGAAGTTCGAGCTTTTATAAAGACCGCATCCTTAACTGAACTTGAAAAAGCAAAACAATTAGTTACTGATGCAATTTCAAAATATACCCAACAGCAAAAAGCAAAACAGGAAGTTTTGGATCTTTTAAAAGAAAAAGGACTTACGTTAGAAGATTTACAAGATATTACCTCAGATAAACGTACTAAAGTTGCGCCTAAGTACCGAATGGAACTAAATGGTGAAGTAATAGAGTGGACCGGCCGGGGTCGTCGTCCCAAAGCGTTTGAAGGCGTTGAGCTTGAAAAGTATTTAGCTAAATAATTATATTAGTGGTTAGAAATTAGTTTTTGAATACCTAATAAGTTAATTAGGTATTCAAATGACTTTTCAGTAACTATAACCCTTTCTCATTCCTTAGTCCCTTGGTTTGATACCACTTCTGCTAACAAAGTTATACTGATCGTAGCTTATAACTTAATAGTAATCTAATAAGCCGCTTATTCCTAAAACGGCGATTAACGTTTCGGTACGCGAGTACCATTAAGTATTCAATCATCGAACATCTCTAAGCTTTTTAGTACTTCATTATTTATAACTTATAAAAGCTACACCTTAACGCAATCTGTGTTGATAAGTTTGTAAACTTGTGGTTAATATATAGATTCAAAACAGGTACTAATGTTAATTTATTTGTTTTGAATCAAAATAATTAAAATACAAACAGGGATTTCAATATGATAAATAATAAAGTTTCAAAAGCAGTTCGCTTAGCGATTGCTTTTGGTGCGGCATCAACAGCTGCTTTTTCAGTAAACTCATTTGCTGAAGAGCAAGAAGGAGCCGAAAAAGTAGAGCGAATTGAAGTGACAGGCTCTCGTATTTTACGTGAGGGGGCAATAGCACCTTCACCAGTTACAGTTATTACAGGTGAAGATCTAGTTAGTACTGGTGCAATGAATATTGGTGAAGTTTTAAATAAATTACCAGCATTAGCTACCACATACTCGCTTGCTAACTCAGGTCGTTTTATAGGCACGGCTGGTATCAGCTTACTTGACTTACGGGGAATGGGCAGCTCTCGTACCCTAGTATTGGTAGATGGTAAGCGTCATGTTGCTAGTGCGCCTGGTACATCATCAGTAGATACCAATACAATACCTAGCGCTTGGATTGAAAAAGTAGAAATAATTACAGGTGGTGCTTCTGCTGTTTATGGTGCAGATGCTGTAACTGGCGTTGTTAACTTTATATTGAAAAAAGATGTTACAGGTTTTAACGCAACTGCTACAAAGGGTTATGCAGATAATAGTAAATATCAAAATGAGAAATTTACATTATCATATGGCACAGATTTTAACGAAGGCCGTGGTAATGCTGCATTTTCAGTCGAATATAATGCCCAGGACTCATTGAATGCGCTTGATAATCCATGGACGGCAACGTCATATGCATCTTTACCTTATGATGTGGTTACAGGTCAAACTCGACCAGATGACCAAATTGACAGTGAGGACTATCCTGATAAATTTCTATTACCAAACGCAGGTTATTACCTAATATCAAACCAAGGCACAGTGTGGAATCCATTCACTGGTGGCATAATGGGTAAGTTTAATGGTGATAGTACACTTGGTGATGTTTACACTGGACCTATTGCGGATGGTTCCTTTTGTGCAAGCCCTGGTTGTGATTATATTAATTTAAGACAATATTCAGAAATTCAACCAAAATTTGATCGTGTAAACTTTAACTTTAAAACGAATTACGATGTTACGGATGAACTGAACGTTTATTTTCAAGCAAAATACTCTAAAACTGAGGGTGAAAATGTTGGACAGCCGTTTTTCCGTTTTTACAGTGGTGCCAACTTAATTCAACGAGACAATGCATTCTTAACACCAGATGTTGCTCAGTTAATGGACGACAACGACTTACCCTTTATTGGTGTTAACAAAATGTTTAATGACATTGGTCGTCGTCTAGAAGAAAACACTCGTGAAACAACGCGCTTTGTAGCTGGTATTCAAGGCGAAATCAGTGAAGACTGGTCTATGGATATTTCACTCGTACATGGTAAATCAGAAATTGAGCGTATTAACGGTGCTAACGTTATTATGGCAAATTATGCTAATGCTATAGATGCTGTATTTGATGATAGCGGAAGTATTGTTTGTCGTGATGAAGCAGCCCGTGCAGATGGCTGTGTAGCTGCGAATATAATGGGTGACGGCGCTATTAGCCAAGAAGCGATTGACTATGTAACAACGACTTCAATTGGTACGTCTGAAATTAAACAAACCGTGTTCAATGCAACATTTAGCAACTCTGCTATTTTTGAGCTACCTGCGGGTATGGTTGGATTTGCTGGCGGTGTTGAATACCGAGATGAAACAAGTGTTACTATTGAAGATGCCTTTGCTAAAACAGGTGCAACATTCTTCAATGCGCTCGGTGAGACTGATGGTGGATATGATGTAACTGAAGCATTTTTTGAATTATCAGTTCCGCTTATTGAAGATGTATTTTTAATTGATACCTTAGTATTTGATACAGCAGTTCGTTATGCTGATTACTCAACAATTGGTGATACAACAAGCTGGAAGTTAGGACTTGATTGGACTGTTACACCAGAGCTTCGTGCTAGGTTTACATTGTCAGAAGCTATGCGAGCGCCAAATATTGATGAGTTATTCTCCGGTCAAAGCCAGTCTTTTGCAGGTGTTGACGATAGTTGTAAGGTGTCAGAGCTTGCTCAATTAAGCGATTCAGGTCGTGCTATTCGAGAGCAAAACTGTGCAGCATTAGGCGTTCCAGCAGATTTTGATTCAAACTACGATAGCGCAACGCTTGAAACTTTAGTGGGTGGTAACCCTGATCTTCAACCCGAAGAGTCTAGATCAATCACTGCAGGTATTGTTTATCAACCTGAGTGGTTAGAGGGTTTCAGTGTAACAGCTGATTACTGGGAAATTGATATTGATGACACAATTAGCGGTATCGGCTTTCAAACAATTATAGACCGTTGTGTTGATTCACCAACAGGTATTGATAATCAGTTTTGTGGCCTGATTACTCGTGATCCAAATACAAGTGAAATTACGCTTCTTAAAGGGTTTGCATTGAACATTGCTCGAAGCCTAAATTCTGGTGTCGATTTTGAGTTTGGTTATGATTTTGATGCGCTAGGCGGAAGTTTTGGTACTAGTTTTATTGGTACTTACTTAATTGAAGCAAAAGACTTTCCATTCTCAGCTGAGCCTGAAAATTATACTGATTATGAAGGTGTGTTAGGTGATGAAACATGGCAAGGTAGTATCTCAGTTGATTATACATACGAAAATCTTGTATTAGATTTTAGTACTCGCTTTATTAACGGTGTTGAGTTGTACGATCATAAGTCTATCGAGACAAATCCAAATCCATCTAACCAGATGCGTTACGGTTCTTACTTTATAACTGATGCATCAGTTGCTTATAAGTTTGATAGTGGAGTTGGCTTTAAGTTAGGTGTTGATAACCTATTTAATCGTGGCTTACCTGGTAGCACTACCGGTACAGGTGCAGGATCGGCAATTTACGACAATATTGGTCGATTTGCTTACCTACAAGCTTCTTATAAGTTCTAAGTTTAATGTTTTGATGCATAAACTGAACGTATAAAAAGCAATTACATTTTAAAGTAATTACAAGCCCTCTTAGTTTTTATTAAGGGGGCTTTTTATATTAAGGTACAATAGTAAATACATAATATGAACTCTTACATTTATGAGCTATAAACTTAGACCCTATCAGCAAGAGGCGGTTGAACGCACCGTTGTTCACTTTAGAAAAACCAATGATCCCGCAGTTATTGTGTTGCCAACAGGTGCAGGTAAAAGTTTAGTTATCGCTGAGCTTGCCCGTATAGCTAAACAAAAAATATTGGTCCTTGCTCATGTTAAAGAACTTGTAGAGCAAAATTCACAAAAATATAAAAGTTTTGGTTTAGAGGCGAGTATATTCTCCGCAGGTTTAAAAGAAAAATCTTTAGCGCATCAAGTCACTTTTGCTAGTGTGCAGTCACTTTCACGTAATTTGGATAAACTCAATGAGCATTATTCTTTACTTATCATTGATGAATGCCACAGGGTGAATGGTGATAAAAAAAGCCAATACGGTAAAGTTATAAGTGCATTACAGTCGTATAACCCACATTTAAAAGTATTGGGTTTAACGGCTACGCCTTATCGTTTAGGCATGGGGTGGATATACCATCACCATTATCATGGTTTTGTTAAAGGAACTACAGAAAGCCCATTTAAATACTGTATATTTGAATTACCGCTTAGGTACATGATTAAAAACGATTACTTAACGCCACCCAGTGAAGTTGATGCTGCGATTAACCACTACGATTTTTCGTCTTTAGAAACGAATGCGTTTGGTCAATACACTGCCGATGATATGAACGCGCTTTTAAAAAGTAACGAGCGAGCAACTCAGGCTATTCTTAAACAAGTGATTGCATATAGCGAGCAGCGCAAAGGTGTAATGGTTTTTGCGGCAACAGTTATGCATGCCCAAGAAATATTAAGCTACTTACCAACAGCCCAAAGCGCGCTAATTACAGGCGATACGCCTAATATTGAACGCGATAAAATCATTTCTGCATTTAAAAGTAAAACGTTAAAGTATTTGGTTAATGTTTCTGTGTTAACAACCGGCTTTGATGCGCCACATGTAGATTTTATTGCCATCTTGCGTCCTACAGAGTCTGTAAGCTTATACCAACAAATTGTAGGTCGGGGCTTACGATTATCAGAATCTAAAACCGATTGCTTAGTGATTGATTATGCCGGAAATGGTTTTAATTTATTTCACCCTGAAGTAGGGGATAAAAAAGGCGACAGCGATAATGAACCTGTACAAGTACTTTGTCCAGGTTGTGGGTTTGCTAATATATTTTGGGGTAAAACGGACTCTGCTGGCAAAGTTGTTGAGCATTTTGGTAGACGTTGCCAAGGGTTATTAGAAGACGATGAAGGTAGCAAAGAGCAGTGCGATTATCGTTTTAGATTTAAAGAGTGTGAGGAATGTGGTGCGCAAAACGATATTGCTGCTCGAAAATGCCACGACTGCGGCGCTATAATGGCTGATCCTGACGACAAGTTGCGTAATGCGCTAAACTTAAAAGATGCATTAGTGCTTCGTTGTAGTGGGCTAACAGTAACTCAACTTAAAGACGAGCTAATCAAAGTTACTTATTTTGACGAAGACGGCACTAGTTGTGATGAAGTTTACAACCTTGCCAGTAAAGGCGGTCAGTTTATCTTTAATAAACAATTTGGTAAACGGCTTGCGCATGGACAAAAACCAACAGACTTTAAAGCAGCAGAACAGGTAATTAAAGCGCAGTTAGACTTGGTGCCCCCTGACTTTGTGATTGCGCGAAAAAGTAAAAAATATGGTTGGAAAGTAGCAGATAAGCTATTTGATTATAAGGGGAGTTTTAGAAAGGCAAATCAGTTAAGTCGTTAAGCTTAACTGATTTTTAATATATTAAGCGGCGTCTTCGTCCATTAATCCCCAACCGTCACCGTAACCGTTATAGCCATTCGCTATACTTTCTAGGTACTGTTCAGCTTGGCCTAGTAATGTGTGCTCTGGTACCATTTGTACATGAGTGATTACTTCCCAAACGCCAGTGTCTTTGCATTTTTCGACGTCAGCGGTTTGTACTAATGCATCAGAAACAATATCTTTAGCAAACTTATCAGCATCGGCTTGTTGCTCAAATAAAATGAAAAAGTCGATTTGTTGCATTTTACTTAAATCGACGCCTGCAGCGGCTATTTCGGCTAACAGCTGGCCGTTTTCGTCATCTGGAAATTGCATTAAAAACTCATCTAAAAATAATTTTGTGTTCGTTGGCACTATTGTAACTAAAATATTGTCTTAACGCGTACTAATTTTATCTTCTTCACATTTCATATTTAAATTGAGTTTGTCATTAAGTTAATGTGTTGCTCATTATGGCTATGTTAATATGCACCACATTAGCTCGTTTTAAGTAGTATATAAGAGTAAGGATATTTGCTTGTTTATTAAGTTTTTACGTTGCATGTGCATCGTCACTGTTTTTATGGCTGCAAATTCCTATGCGGTAGAAAAAGTCATCGAAGACTACAAAATTAAAGGCATAAATGGTGATTTAGAAAAAAACGTAGCGCTTTACTTAAAGCAGCTTACAGATGAAAAACCAACAAGAACCCTTCAACGTTATGCTAAAAGTCAGGTACAAAACAGCATAAAAGCACTGGGTTACTACAGCCCAACAGTTGAGGTTGAATTTGATAAAGACGATAGTGTACTCGTTGTAAAAATTGAGCGTGGTCCTGCAACACGGATAGACGCCATTAATATTACATTAAATGGTGAAGGGAAGAACGATAAACAATTACAAACCCTTATTAAAAATACCAATTTAAAACAGGGTGATGTGCTAAACCATGGTGACTATGAGTCAGCGTATAAAAAAATAGAATCTATGCTTTTGGAGCTTGGCTATTTTGATGCTAAATGGCCTGCCCGCAAATTAGAAGTTTCAATTAAAAAAAATAGTGCCGTTGTCACGTTTGCGATTAATACTGGTGTGCGTTATCAATATGGCAGTATTGAAATTACCAGTGATACGCTAGCTGAAAAATATATTCGTTCTTTGTCACCATTTACTCAGGGACAACCTTATAAATCAACTTACATAGCCGACTATAACCTTGAGCTTTCGAGCACACCTTATTTTGCTAGTGTGCGTGTTTATGCTGATATTACAGCGCGCAAAAACGCCCAAGTTCCTATCAAAGTTGAGGTTGTACCTAAACCTGCAAATAGCTTTGAAATTGGCGGCGGTGTGTCTGAAAGTGAGCCTAGGTTTCGTTTTAAGTGGAGTAAACCTTGGATCACAGAGGATGGCCATTACCTCGATACAAATATGAATATAGCCGAAAAGCAACAAGATCTCTCAATGGCATACACCATTCCTGTAGACGACCCTAATGATGATTTATGGCGTTTTTCAGTGGGTTATAAATTAGAAGACGAACTTGCAGATGATGTCTACAGTGAGATATTAACCGCACAATTACAAAGGCAGTGGCTTACAGAAGAAAAATGGGTAAGAACTGCGTTTTTACGCAGAGACCAAGAGACGTATCGTTTGGGCGATGATCCAGAAGAATCAACCGAAATGTTAATGCCCGGGATTAGTTATGCTCGCAAAAGTTTAAAAGGCGGAACGACTCCATATTGGGGCGAGCAATGGCTTATATCAGCAGAGTTTGGCCTAGATGATGTGCTTTCCAGCACGAATTTATTGAGGGTTCAATTACAGCATGCATGGCTTCGTACATACCTTAATAAGCATTTAGTTTTTCTTAAGGCAAACATTGGCGCAATGCTAGTTGATGACATAAATAATGTACCGTATTCACTGCGGTTTTATGCCGGCGGTGATCAAAGCGTTCGTGGTTTTGCTTATCAGTCAATTTCGCCAGAAAATGATGATGGTGAACTAATAGGGGGTAAATATTTGCTTGCTGGCACTATGGAGTACAACTATCAGTTTGCTCAAAATTGGCGTGCAGCATTATTTGTTGATGGTGGTACTGCTACGAATGATTTTTCAGATGAATTTGAAGTGGGTGCTGGTTTTGGTTTTCGATATTTAACGCCTGTGGGCCCTGTACGAATAGATCACGCTTGGGGCTTAACTAAAGATAGCAAAAGTACCCGTTTGAGTATTACCATAGGGCCAGAAATTTAATGCCAATATTAAAAAAAATAACAGCCACAGTAAGTGCAATTTTAGTTTCGCTAATTATTAGCGTATTTTGTTTATTATTTACTGCACCCGGTAATCAATTTATTGCCTATACGGCAAATAAAGTTGTTGATGGATTACACATAGAAATTAAAGATGGCCGCTTTATTTATAACGATGTGTTTAATGTTCGTTTTAAAAATAATGGTCTAGATTTTAATGCCCAGCAATTAAAAATCGATTTATTTTGGTGGCAGTGTGATGGTATCTGTGTTGATAATTTAAGCGCTAAATCTATTAAATTAACCTTGCCAAAAATAGTTGAAGCAGAAGATGAAACACCCTCTGAGCCCCTTGAAAAAATTACTTTACCTTTTAATGTTTCAATAAAAAATATAGCGGTTAATGAGTTTACATTAAACCACCCTAGTGCAGATGTGAGCGTTAATAACTTTAAACTATCAGCTAAAGCTGAAGGTTCAAAACTCACAGTAAAAAGCTTAAATATCCCGAGTATACTTGTTGCTTTAAAAGAGCAAGAACAACCTGCCAAGGCGCAAACTGCTCAAAGCAACAAAGCTGCACTTACGCAATTACCAGCACTTCCTGATATTGAATTTACATCACCCATTGATTTGGCCATTGAAGCCTTTGATATCGCAAAGGTAACAATTGAGCAGGGCGATGCGCAGCATAATATCGAAAACATTTCGCTGCTATTAAGTGTAGAAGATGCCGTGATTAATTTGCAGTCGCTTTCGGCTACCTATGAGCAGTGGCAGTTTAATACCCAATTAGATGCAGAGCTTTTAGGAAACTTGCCTGTAAAAGGCTTAGTGACTTTAAAAAGTGACGAGCACCAAGCAAACTTAGAGTTAAACGGTGATTTAGCTGACTTATCTATAGATTTAGAAACGAGAGGCCAATATCCGCTCACGTTAACAGCGAATGCTAATTTAAAGCAAAAAAATTACCCATTTGAGCTAAGCGGCAAAATTAACCAATGGCTTATTGATGCGCAAAGTAATGAGCTTAAAGTTAAAAATGTAAGCCTTAAAGCAACTGGTAATGCTGATGACTACCAACTCAACTTACAGGCAAACAGCCAATTAGGTGCTTATCCGGCTGTTAATCTTAATACTCAGCTGACTGGTGGTTTAACTCAAGCCGTGCTCAAAACATTAAGTATTAAAGCCAATGAAAGTAGTGCGATTATAAAAGCTAATATTGATTGGCAACAGGGCATTAAAGCGAGTTTTAACGGCTCGCTTTCAAACCTAAAAGCGCAGTATTTGACAGATGCTGCAACTAGCGATGTTTCAGGGCAATTTAAAGGTTCATTCAAGGCTGCAGAAAGCTCGTGGCAACTACAAATGGATGATACTAAGCTAAGCGGATTATTAAACGAGGTACCCCTTGAGTTTGCGTCAAACTTTCAGCTAAACAATACACTAGAGGCAAATATCGACAGCCTTTATTTAAGTAGCGGCACTAATAAATTAGTACTCAGTGGGCAAGTTAATGATAGCTGGAAAGTTGACGGTAAAATAACACTTAAAAGTAATAAAGAGGCAAATATGCCATTTATTGCCGATGGCAACGCCGATTTAAAAGTAAGAGGGCAGAGGCTAACACCTTCTGTCGATTTAGCGTTAATGCTTGATAGCTTCATTTTTAATGAAATCAATATAAATAAACTGACGGTAAAAGGGCAGTTAGATACAGCCGCTGATTGGCAAACTGACGTATCGTTAAGTGTTGGCTCGGCGCTTGTGGCTGATGAGCAAATTAATAGTGTAAAAGTTGATATTAGCGGCGATAAAACAGATCACCAACTTACAGCATCTGTAGATGCCGAGCAGGGTAGTGCAGAGCTTGAAGTAAATGGCAAAATTAGTAACGCTACCTGGAATGGTGAGTTTAGTAATGTAACGCTAAGCGACAAAAAGTTAAGCTTTAGCAACACTAAAAATATTGCTGTTATGTTTAACTCGCAAAACGGTAATTTTGATGTGAGTGCGCACTGTTGGGCTTCTCAGCAAAGCGAGCTTTGTATAGACACGCTTGCCCAAACTAAAGCGCTAGGTCAGTTAAATGCTAAGTTAAACAATTTAGCGCTTGAAGAGCTTAAACACTTTTTACCCGATAACATTCGCACCCGTGGTGATATAAAAGGTAATGTGGCGCTCAATTGGAATGCAGGCGCTCTTAAAACATTACGGGCAAGTTTAAATTCAAGTGACTTGACCACTGTTTTAACCTCAGAAGAAGATCGCTTTAAATTACCGATAGAAACACTCAGTATTAGTGCTTTTTCAGACTCTCAAAAGGGGCAGCTCGAAGCTAATATAGAGTCAAGCGTACTAGGTAAAATTGATACATACATTAATATTGACGACATACAAAATACGCAGGCGCTTAATGGCACTATTAATATTGATAAAATATTACTTTCAGACTTACAACCATTTCTTGAAACTCTTGAGCAATTAAAAGGTGATATTAGCGGTAAGGTCGCACTTGCGGGTACGTTAAAAGATCCACTATTAAATGGTGAGCTTAACGTAAACGATATAAACCTTGAGGGTGAACAGCTTCCTATTGCGCTACAAAAATCAAATATAAACATATTATTTGATAAAACGACCGCCACAATAGAAGGCAATATAAACGACAATCAAGGTGGCAATGTAAAGCTAAATGGTGATGTTGATTGGCAAGGTGAACAACCTGAAGTAAATGTAAATGTGCAAGGCGAGCAGTTTTTTGTGCGCGCACAGCAAGGCGTTACTTTTAAAATATCGCCAGATTTAAAAATAGGGTTAGCCAATAATGCACTTAAATTAGCGGGTGAAGTAGTTGTACCTTATGGTCGTATTACGATTGAAGAGCTTCCAGAAGGCGCTGTGCAGGTTAGTGACGATGAAATTATTGTTGATCAAAAAACTGAAACCAGCGAAAAGGTACCATTTGACTACGACATAGACTTAAATGTGATCGTTAAAAATGACGTCAAAGTAGAGTCGTTCGGATTAGAGTCTAAAGTGGCTGGTGATTTAGCGATTAAAATGAGTCAAGGTGTTCCAATTATTGCAACGGGTGAGCTCAATTTAATAAATGGCACTTATTTAGCATTTGGCCAAGATTTAATTATAAGAACTGGCCAAGTGGGCTTTAGTGGCTCCATTGAACATCCCTATTTGAATATAAAAGCAATCAGAAACCCAGCTAATACAGCAAATGGTGTTATAGCTGGTGTTACGCTTACGGGAAATGTTAAAGAACCCACTCTAAAGCTGTTCTCTGAGCCTGCAATGGATCAGGCCCAAACCTTAGCATACTTACTCAATGGACAGCCGCTAGGAGAGGGGGAGGGAGCATCAAGCAACGCTATGCTTGCCCAGTTATTACTTTCTCAAGGGGTTAGTAGAAGTGAAGGGGTTGTGTCTAAGGTAGGTGAAACGTTTGGTCTTTCTGATGTTAGCTTAAGTTCGTCAGGAAGTGGTGACAGCACTAAGGTAGAAATTTCAGGCTATGTTGCGCCTAGCTTGCAAGTTAAATACAGCGTTGGGGTATTTGAGTCACTTAGTGAAGTAGCCATTCGTTACCAGTTGTTGTCGCAACTCTATATAGAGGTAACCAGTGGTTTATACCAAAATGTTGATGTGCTCTATAAATTTGATTGGGACTGAACTATAAGCTCTAGAGCCTGATGAACTGTCAGGTTGAATTTGCAGCAGCCTGTTTGGTATTTGGGCAAGGAAGGCCTATGTATTATGGTTATCACCTATAAATTGGCGATAACCTCGCATTAATCTCAAACAGACCCTAGGCAAGTTAGATTGCTTAAGGCTACTTTTAAATAATAAAAGGTTGAATATGAAAACACGTTGTTCAATTTATGTAATGGCTCTTTTGCTGAGCGGCTGCGCTACAACAGCTAACAATAAATCCGTTATAAATATACAAACACCACTTAGTGCCAATGATGTAATAAAAAATGCAACTGCAGATGAGTGGCAAGTAGTTGATCCTCAAAATATTTTAAAAATAACCTTACCTACTGGTTCGGCTTACATAGGATTAAATCCACAACTAGCCCCAAACCACACGCAACATATTAAAACGTTGGCGCAAGAAGGCTTTTATAAAAACACCCGTGTTTATCGTTTTGTAGAAGGGTTTGTAGCACAAGGTGGCGACAGCTCGGGTAAAAAAGAAATAAAAACAGCGAATAAAACCATACCTGCAGAGTTTTATTTACCAACATCGCAACCATTAAAAATTACCGAGTTAAAAGGCGATGGATACGCGCCTGTTACGGGGTTTTTAAATGGTTTTGCTGTTGCGCAAAACCAAACACAGACTCAAACATGGCAAGTGCATTGCAATGGTGTATTTGCCATGGCACGCGCTAATGATATAAACAGCGCAAGTACTGAGTTTTTTGTCACTATTGGGCAAGGCCCTCGTTACCTTGATAAAAACATTACCGTGTTTGGAAGAGTGCTTGAGGGTATGGAGCACTTTAATCGTTTGCAGCGTTTACCCACTGAGGGACTGGCGTTTAATCCAATAACAAATATTGAAGTGTTGGCTGATGTTAATAGCGATGTAACAGTATTCAAGGTAATGAAGACAAACTCAGCATCGTTCAAGCAACTGATAGATGCACGTAAAAGCCGAACGGAACCCTGGTTTGTCCAATCGTATAATTACGTTGATGTATGTGGTATGCCTATCCCAACAAAGCGCGTTACTTAAATATTAAAAAAGGAGCTGAGGCTCCTTTTTTAATATTTATGTTTTGGTGTTTAACGTATTTACTGACGATTAATTTTAACGGCAAACGGTGTTTCGTTATAATGCGTAGAACGGTATGGGTTTATGTCTAATCCGCCTCGGCGTGTATAACGTGCATACACTTCAAGCTCTTTAATGTTGAGTTGCGTGGTTAAGTCACTATAAATGCGCTCTACACATTGCTCATGAAACTCGTTGTGTGTTCTAAACGATATTAAATAACGTAGTAGCGATTCACGACATATCTTCTCGCCTGTGTATCTTATAATAATGCTCGCCCAATCTGGTTGAGACGTTATTAAGCAATTAGATTTTAGCAAATGGCTATTGAGCGTTTCGGTCACTATCTCATCGCTATGTGCTTTAAGTGAATAGGCATCAATATCATAGTTATCTATTTCAATATCTAAATCATCAATGCATTCCCCTGGAAGCGCAGTACAGGGTAAACAGTTAAAATCGTCCGCTTTGTATAGGGTTACTTGTACCGGACTATTAACTGCGCCTGATAAGTCATCGATTAAATGTTGCTTAACTGTGTTTATGCTCTCAAAACGAGTTTGATTAAAGCTGTTTAAATAAAGCTTAAACGATTTAGACTCAATAATGTGGCTGCTTTGGCATGCAAAAGTAAATAAGGCGACAGCCACTTGCGGTTTACCTTTGGCGTTTAACCACGAAAGTTCGTAACCTGTCCAAATATCTTGGCCTTTAAATGGCAGTTCGGCTTCATCAATATTTAAAGCATCACGATTTAGCTTGCGTGCAATTGGGAAAAGCAAGCTTGGCGTATAGTCGTCTACATACTCAGTAGATTGTCCTAATACACTGCCTTTAAGGTCTGGAGAGTTGCTGTAATCTGTCATGTTTGCTCTTAAATAGTTACAATGTGCGCATTATATCTAATTTAATTGAGTTTCACAGTATGTCTGTAGCATTGCTTTTAGAACAACTTCACCATCAATTTAGCGAAAATACCCTCAAAAACACTGCTAAGTACCCACTTATAGCACACGATGAACAATGGCCGAGTCCGTGTGAGCTAGGCGAGGTTGACGAGCAAGGAAATATTCAATGGCAAGGCGTACGTCAGCAGCCAGCAGGCTCATTAAACAATTTAGCTAAGGCATTAGAGCTTGAGTTTCCAACAGCGTTAAGCGAACTTTATGGGCACATGTACGGTGGTAGCGTATTGGCAATTATTGACGGACATCAAATTGAACTGTTGCAAGCATGGAATAGCGACGACTTCGATATGCTTCAACAAAACATCACTGGTCATGTTTTAATGAAACGAAAGCTAAAACAAACCGAAACTGTGTTTATTGGTTTAACAGATAAAGAAGATTTACTGGTCAGTGTGTTAATTCATACCGGAGAGGTGTGTCTAGAGCACGTCGGTAAAAAAACGCACCATGTACTTGCACCAAATATAGAGTCGTTTTTAAAAGCGCTTGAAGTATAAAACGTCATTAATAAATCAGCTTAGCAAGATCGCTGAGCTGATTTTAAAAAGTCATTAGAGAGGCTATTGAAAATCCCACGACACATTAGAGACTAAACCACACGGTTCACACCTAAAATCAAATAGCCCAAACCAAGGTTCATCTAGTTTCCAATCGCTATTACAGCTTGGACATTTACGCTCAAGCTCAGAGGCTTTATCCACACCACCAACTCGATATAAGTAGTAGTAAACCGGCTTTTTAGTTAAAAAACTAATGCGTTTGGTGATGTCTTTTCCGCGGCGATATAAATCACTTTTAGTACTGGATATTTCCTCAAGGGCAGGAAACTCACAGCGTGTTGCGCCATTAATTTGTATTTGATCGCATGCTTGCCAATCTTCTTGCCACTTAATTAGCGTTTTGTAATCACCATTGGCAATAGCAGGGATGCGAAATAGAGGCACAGGTAAAAAGTCGTCGCCACAATAAAGAGGGCTACAGGTATGCACATAAGTAGTATATAAAATGTAACTTGACGGCTCAGTGCAGCAATCCGCTCCATTAGAGTGAATATCTTGGCCAATCACTTTTACTTTGGGAGCCAATAAACCAGCGTTATGGAGTTTTTCAATGCTGTGTTTAACAAAAGGGCTATTATTTAGTGGATGCATAGCGTCTTCAGTTGGGCACATAACACGGGTTATGAAAAAGCCGTCTTTTAAAACGGTGGGGAACTCTTCCCCCATTATTTGGCCATTAAAGCGAAGCGCATTTACTAAGCGGTTTATGGCTTGTTCGGCTTGTTCTAGGGTGGTGTCTTGGTAGCAATCAAATGTTAAATCAACAACAAACATTTATGGTCTCAAATTATTTTTGTTCTAGCAGTGAAAGTAATTGATCAAGTTTTTGCTCAATTCTGTCTAGTTGGCTTGCTTTTAGCTCAGCGTTTTCTGGCTGCTGGGAAGTTTTAATAAAGTTATTTATAGAATCCGGGTTATTTTTGTATTGGCTCACAGCTGCAATAATCATTGGCATTGGAACCGGTTGCGCTAAGCGACTTTTCGTTAATGCGACTGTGGGTGTTTTGCCTTCATCTAAAAGGACTTGAATTGCATCAAATACAACTGAATTCATTATATTTATAACTCTTAATTAAATAAAGCGCAGCATACACATGCTGCGCGGGTGCTATGGTAGCAATAAAACGGGTAAGCTACATTAAATAACCTAATACTTAGGTTAAAAACTTATTTCTAGTAACTTACCTCAACGCTAATTTGCGTAAATATGCCTGAGACAAGTCAAAAATCGATCAGTAAATTGGCCTTGATCCCATTAAAAATCGTCATGGATTAGTAATTTTAAGGCTTTAACATAGCTATCTAGCTAAATAATGCTATTTGCCTTGGCGAAGACGAACATCTAACTCATCAATCACTTCACTCCAGGCGCCATCTTCAGCAAGCGATTCCGCTAGAAAGTGTTGCTGTGCTTCATCCCAAAATGCTGCATCTTGAAGCAGTGTTGTGTCTTTTAACTCATGTGAAGCAATAAATTGATCTATTTGAGATTCTGAATTTGGTAAACCAAGTTGTGCAAATAATGTATGAATATCGTGTTTAGTAGTATCCATGTTACGACTCCTTTAAATAAACAATAAATTACCTTAAGGCCCAACAATACAATGTGCTAGCTAAACTCAAGCTGAATTGTCGGTTAATTACTTTAGGTATATAGTAAAGTTAAGTTCTGAATAATAAATTGCCTAAACCGCTGTTAAGCGCTTTATAAAGGATAGTAAAAATAAATAACACTTTGATATTATTTCTCTCTTTAAGCGGGCAATACGACGTAATATCCAGTTCTTAGATTAAATATACTCGTAAATGAAGTTATTCGCGTATAGCTTTAGTATTTGAGATCTGATTATATTTACGGCTAAAACAATAAAGGACATACAATGAGTATAACCGCACAAGAAGAAACGTTCAGCGTACAATACATTGAAGCAGAAGATATAAGCACTGCAGCAAGTTTAATTTATCAGGCATACCATGATGACCCTGTACTAAAAACAATGCTAGGTTATGATGGGAAAAATAAAGCCGTTTACGAAAAAAAGTTACGTGCATTAATACGTGAAGAACTCAGTAGTTTTTGGCAAGAAAAGCAACCACTAATAGGGCTTTATCGCAGTGGCAAATTAAAAGCAGTGGCCTGTATGTTTGATTCTTTAAGTCAACTTCAAGCTCAGCGTTATTGGCATTGGCGCTTAAAATTAATGCTGAGTGCGGGTTACTTACAAACTAACCAGTTAATAGAAAAAGAACAAACTATTAGAGATACACTAAAAGAAAAAGGCCGTTATTACTTTTTAGCTTTTATTGCAGTGGATCCGCATTTTCATGGTCAAGGGTTTGGTCGGTATTTACTCAGAGGGCTTGATGAGCTGGTAAAGGCAAATAGTGAGTCTTCTGGATTGGCAGTATTTGTAACGCGTAGTGAGCATACAGAACTTTTTAAATCTGAAGGATTTTTGACTTTTAAACAGCTTACGTTTAACCAAGTTGCTGGTGAGTTACTATTTAAAAGTGCATCGGGTTAAAAGCGTAACCCTTAGTGTGTAAGTTAATGCGCCCAAACGGACATGTGTCCGTGCGATATATCTTACATTAACGTGAGAGTAATCAGTTAAAGGTGGCCAATTGGTCGCCTTTTTTTATTTAAGTGTATGTTTAATATTAATTTATTGATTTTTTAATTTTTATGACAAAGAATTATTTTGTCTCACATACTACTTCCTCCTCTCGTTTACTCTAAACTTTACCTTGTCAAGAAGACATAGCTTAATGAATAAGCTACTGCCATGGATAAGGAATAGGCAAAATAGCAGATGCTAGCAGGATGCAAAAAGGACAAGTTAACAAGGACAGCAAGGATGAATAGGAAGTGCAAGACGCACTAAGTGGCAGGAGCTACTTTAAGGATATAAAGGATTAAAGCTGCAGGACGCAGCCACGTACTAGGTCGCACGTGAATGCTTGGAAAGCAAAGGGACAACGCAGGAAGCACAAAGTGGCAGGGCGCTACTTCAAAGGATTAACATGGATGATGCTATAGATTTAGCCAAGCGTTAGTTTACGCGGGTTTGCCAAGGTGGCGATGGATATTGCATGAGGCAATGTGAGGGTAAACAAGGTTGTTTACTCGTTCAGGGGATGAAAAAACGGATTATAGATAGTGGATATCTAGCAGGAAGCAGTCCAATTGGGGCGTAACTTTAGTTACGCCTTAGTTTTTTGTACCACACAATTGCAATAATTTTATACATTAAAAGCATAAGAACACTTAGATTTTGTGTGGTGGAACGACAACACTTTTTAAAAACTCATTTTCCATAATAAGCCTTCCCTGATACGCATTTTCACCATCACTTGAAAACTCAAATGAAAACTCACTTTTTATTCCCGGTTTACCACTTTTTAGAAAACCAAAACGGCGCTTAGTGCACGCAACACTCATAAGTTGCACATTTAATTGCTCACATTGACGTTTAGCATGAACATTAGCCGCTTCGGCGACTTTTCTATTTAGCCAAAACAAATAAATAACACTACCAATTAATATAAACGTCCATAAACTTGCCATTTAAGAGAATAACCTTCCAATTGCACGAGCGAGGGCTTCGCTTCGATCTTCTTTTCGTAATAAACCTAATAGGTGAGGTCGAATGGTCGGTATTGCAACTAAGTCAGCAAAAATACTTGGAAAAAGCGCCTCTATTTTTTGATGTTGAGCACAATTATCCATAAATATATGCAATCGTTTAGGGTCTTTTAACTGAACAAAACAACGCCCAGCAATTGTTAAAAGTACGTCAGAGTCGCTTTTAAGAGCTGAATTCAATGTTGCATCAACAAGCTGCGCGCATAAACCTTGTGCCTGACCCTTAGACATTGAGCGTAGTGCAGCGGTTAAAGCTATAGTATCGCTATTATTAATAGCTGTTTGACCCTGCGCGAGTAAAAGCTCACTCAGTGTTGGTGGTATTGCAACATGTTCAAGCATTGCACTTAGTGGCTGCAATACTTCAAGGGGTAAATGTGCCCAGGCTTTTTGTAAGTTACTTAAGTTTTGATCGTTATCTAGGCGCAGCGCAAAATCAGCAATGCCTTGTAGTGCCACACTCTGCCAATTATCAAAGCCTAACTTTGCACTAAAGTATAGCTGAGCGTATTCGTAATATTGTGAAGCAGGTTGCTTTAGTAACACTTTAACTTGCGCGTTAAATGCAGCCAGTTTATTTGCATTAGGCGTAAACACATAAGGATTGTTATCAAGCTTGCCATCTGCTTTTTCACCCGTAATTTCAGTGCCAAGAGCTTGAATAACCATATCGGCAAAGTGATCACGACTTGCACTAACTAATTTACTTTGCTCATCTAGCGGAAATTTTAAAAACCACACATAGGGTTCTTTGCTCGCTTTGGCATCCCAGAACTGAATTGCTAGCCACGCATGACCAGCAAGCGGATAAGGGTAAGGTACTTGGGCTTGTTCAATAGCTAAAAACTGTTGTTTATCGAGTTTAGTAATGTGCCTGCCAATATCAAAAGCCCGCCATTGCGTGCCAGCACCATCTAAAAGTTGGCCTAAGGTTGCTATTTGATCACTCATTGTTTTCCCGGTCGTTTTTAACTGCAAAATTGCACTAATTATACGCCATAGCGAGCTTTGTGGGAACAGGGTATAATTGCTGCATAACTTATAAAGAGGGTGGTTATGTTCCAACAGACCCAAGCTTATTTAGTGCAATTAAAAGCGCTATTACAAAAGCATCAACTTTGGCAATGTGAGCCAATTTCAGCAGAGGCACTAAATTCTAGTGTTCCCTTTTGTCACGATTCGATGGCGTTTGAGCAGTGGCTACAGTTTGTCTTTATTGAAAAAATGCAGCATTTGATCACTTATAATCAACCATTACCGCGAAACTTTGCAATTGCCCCCATGGCGCAAATGACCTTGATTAATAAATCAGGTGGAAATGAAATTATAGAGGTGCTGACACAGCTAGATGCACTATTAGGAGAACCGCATGAGTGAGCGCCTAGCGCCTACTGAATACGGCGAACTCGATATTTTGTATCAAGACGAAAACTTTGTAGCCATTAATAAACCGTCAGGGCTATTAGTACATCGTTCCTTTTTAGATAAACATGAAACTCAATTTGCGATGCAAATGTTGCGCGATCAGTTAGGGCAGCACGTTTTTCCAGTTCACAGGCTAGATAGACCTACGTCGGGTGTGCTGCTATTTGCTTTAAGCTCTGAAGCCGCGCGCGATATGAATCAGTTATTCATTGAAGGTACTATTACTAAGCGATATTTAGCTCTAGTGCGCGGATTTGCCCCTGATTCGGTTTTTTTAGATAAGCCTTTAAAAGAAGAGCTTGATAAAATTGCCGATAAATTTGCAGATCAGAATAAAGCACCTCAAGAGGCGCAAACTCAGTTTAATTGTTTGTACCAAGCTGCATTACCCATTCCAATAGGCAAATACCCAACGGTTAGGTACTCATTAGTTGAGTGTTTTCCTAAAACAGGGCGCAAGCATCAGATTCGCCGGCATTTAAAACATTTATCATTACCAATAATTGGTGATGTTAATCATGGCGACAATCAACATAACCAATTTTTTAGGGATCATTTTGAATTACGACGCTTAATGCTATTTGCAACTGAGCTGAGTTTTGTGCACCCTTATACCAACAAAGCAATAACGATAAAAGCGCCACTAGGTCATGATATGCTACAGATTTGTGAGCAACTTGGTTGGCCAAACGAAGAGAAGGATTATTAATGGCACATATTAGTATTTTTGTGGGCACTGTAAATGGTGGTGCTCAACGTTTAAGTGATGATATAGCTGCAACTATTAAGCAGGCTGGTCATAGCGCAGCGGTCATCACAGAGGCTTCGCTTGACGATATTAAAAACGCATCAAACATATTAATTGTTACCTCAACGACAGGACAGGGTGACGTGCCAAGTAACCTAGCTGGCTTATATTATGCGCTTAATAGTAGTTTCCCTATGCTAACAGACAAGCCATTTGGAGTGGTGGCTATGGGCGACAGAAGCTATGGTGATACTTTTTGCGGTGCAGGTAGAAGTTTTGATGAACTATTACGTGATTTACAAGCAAAACCTGTCGGTAACCGTTTAGAAATTGACGCGTGTGAAGATTTTGAGCCTTGGCCAGTGACAGAGCCTTGGTTAAAAGCATGGCTTGAAAAGCTCCCAGATTAATTTTTATATACCAACAAAAAAGGAGCGCA
>NZ_PNDV01000216.1:0-203 GCF_005930865.1 Pseudoalteromonas sp. S554
GGGAACTTGTCGTTAGCTGCAATATTAATATATTCAGCTTTTGCAATTAACATTAATGAATGGAAATCACCCCATCATTCACCAATTGCAAGTACGTGGAAGTTAATTAACCCCGATGAATTACCAACCAAGCGGTTACTGATATAATGACCCCATTCGTGTGCAATAATACCGTTATCAAAGGTTCCGTCTTTCAATGTTGC
>NZ_PNDV01000217.1:0-252 GCF_005930865.1 Pseudoalteromonas sp. S554
TCAGAAAAGCCAAATTCGGCCAAGTTTAAGATACCGTGAAGTGCTGTTCTTAGCTCATGCGACATATTAGCTAAAAATTTACATTTTATATTATTGGAGGTATCTGCTTCAGGTTTTAGTTTTTCAACCTCTTGAATATGAGTTATTTGCTGTTCTAATGCTTTACTTAGTTCTCTGTTTTTTAGCCTTAACTCTAATTGGGCTATGACTTCTTTGCCTAAAATATTTAACGCACTAATTTGTTTTTTAGTT
>NZ_PNDV01000218.1:0-216 GCF_005930865.1 Pseudoalteromonas sp. S554
CAACGCTGACTAGCCCGTTGCCCGCTAAATTACTTCTGCGAATAATACCCTGAAACTCGCCATAAGAATATTCTCAAGTAAATAGGACAGGATCGTTTACTGTTTTAGGATTATAAAATTGATAGAGTACTAATAACGGTTTATGCACAGGAGTTTGTTCCATAGGCGTTAATGTATTTTCGCCATTTTTTATAATCAGCGCATATCCGTAATCGG
>NZ_PNDV01000219.1:0-220 GCF_005930865.1 Pseudoalteromonas sp. S554
TATGCTGTCGCATGTAGGGCCAGCAAGTACAGACTCAAAACGCTCGCCATCTTGATTAGCACTGTCTATAGCGTAGGCAGCTTCGACAAACATTACGCCGCTGAAAGAGCCGAAAATACCGTCAGCTAAGAAAAACCACGATCTACCTTCGCGCTGCGCTAGGCCCATAACTGAGGCTACGCTAGTTACGCTACTTGCTACAATATAACGACCCGGCTCT
>NZ_PNDV01000220.1:0-247 GCF_005930865.1 Pseudoalteromonas sp. S554
AATACTAGAGTGTATCGGACATTGGGGAGTTTTGTTCGATATAAAAATTTTGTAATACACAATGCAATTTTAAAATAAATAAATCAATGCTTAGTAAACGTTCTGCGGTATATTAGTTAGTGATCAAAACACTAATCATGTTTGATCTTACAGCGACTAGTATTGACAACACTTTTTCTTAACCTGCAGCTATTGCATAAATTTGTTTCTTGTCATTTGTTACTATTGGCGTACTCGCAACTCGTTT
>NZ_PNDV01000221.1:0-214 GCF_005930865.1 Pseudoalteromonas sp. S554
GCAGCAAGGGCGCGCACAGGTGGATGAGTCGGAGCTGTTCCGCATGATCGGGCAGATGCGCGATATCGTGCCCACTGCGCAGCAAGCCACGCGCAAGGCGCGAAGCGGATCGACGCCAGCATCTCAAGTCAACGGAACAACCTGTCACAACCACGCCACCAGCCGCCCCGGCCAGGGCCGCCCCGCCGGCGGCCCCCCCGCCCCCGGCCACCCC
>NZ_PNDV01000222.1:0-267 GCF_005930865.1 Pseudoalteromonas sp. S554
AATGGTTGCTGAAAACGTAACGGTTAGTTATGTTTTGGTTTAAGTTCTGAACGTCATCACTTGTGTACTTGTCGTTACGTAAAACAAACTGAATGGTTGCATCTTAGTCAGTGAATGCGTATTAATCTTGGACATAGAATGGATGCTGCGCATATTTACAGCTTGCAGCCGCATCATTCGGGTTAGTAGTCCCTGCAGCATTGTTGTAGAAGATACGCGCAGATTGCCCAGAATCAAAGTCGTCAATGGAGTAAAATATCCACTCAC
>NZ_PNDV01000223.1:0-345 GCF_005930865.1 Pseudoalteromonas sp. S554
TACTGTTCATTGGGAGTTGTAATACGAATTACACCATGTGGTAAACGAATAATTTTTATTGTCTCATCGTCTGACGGTAATTATACTTCTGGCTCAGGCGCTACTGCATCAACTAGTGCCTCTACTGCTGAAGAATTTTTATCTTCTGGCAACCCATATTTAGATAACGAGATTCCTACTTTTCTATTTTCAGCTCGGCCCGCATCTGTGTCGTTAGGTGCAAAGGGTGAATACTGTCCATACCCATCAATAGCGATTCGGGCCGATGTTATGCCATGTGCTTCAAGCTCAACTAGTATTGACGTTGGGCGCGCGCCAGAAGGCTCCCAGGTCGAGCGCAATATT
>NZ_PNDV01000224.1:0-268 GCF_005930865.1 Pseudoalteromonas sp. S554
AACAAGGTACGATCCCAGCGAAGTTTGAAATCCAGTTAATGGGTATTACTAAAGCATCACTAGCGACAGAATCTTACCTCTCTGCAGCGTCTTTCCAAGAAACAACACGTGTTCTTACATATGCAGCAGTGAATGGTAATAGCGATGAGCTTCGCGTTCTGAAAGAAAACGTAATTGTGGGTCGTTTGATCCCAGCAAGTACCGGTTTTGCGTATCAACAACAACCTAAGCGTCGCCGTAAACAAAGAAAAGAACTACATGAAGCACA
>NZ_PNDV01000225.1:0-275 GCF_005930865.1 Pseudoalteromonas sp. S554
TAACTGTCCGCACACCATAGGGTGGGGGTATTGCTGTGGGTTTATATCCTTCGCAATAACCAGAAGCTTACTTTGCACATACGGGAGGGCTATAAATAGTGGTGCCACGTAACCCATATCAAGCTAAAGTTTTACTGCGTGCAAGTATTAAAGATGACAATCCGGATATATTTTTTGAGACTAAACGTTTGTAACGCGCATCGACGTTTGAAGTACCTTAAGAAGATTATTCAAGTGAGTTAGGTAAAGCTGAAGGAGTGCAAGGAGGTAGAGAC